>CASEYC010000117.1 GCA_949292025.1 uncultured Bacteroides sp.
AATATATAATATAGATAATAATCCTGACTCTTTTTGGGGGCGACTTCCGGCTTCTTGTTTCCTCGACACTGATTTCTCAAAAAAATAACTGTTATAACTGTTATTGTTATGCTGTAACGCCACATCCTTAGAACGCATCCCGGCGCTTTGCGTTTTTTAACTCTTAGAAGGCAAAAAACGTGCCGCCTACCGTCCCCCGTTTTGCCGTTATTTGGAAAAAAAGTGTTATCTTTGCGGTGCAATCCAAAAAGAATCATACGACCAAGAAACCGTAAAAACAAAAAAGAGACATCGACACACTATGGGAGCAGGCAAATGGATAGGAGGCATCCTGGGATTCATGACCGGAGGACCGCTGGGCGCGCTGGCGGGATTCGCCCTGGGAGCCTTGATAGACAACACGGCGGCATCCGCATCGGCCGCCAGCGGCAGCGGGGACATCCCCTGCGGACAGCCGGGAGAGGCGGCGGGACACCGCAACAGTTTCCTCTTCGCGATGCTGGTCATGGCGTCATACATCATCCGCGCGGACGGGCGCATCATGCACAGCGAGATGGAGTACGTGCGCCAGTTCCTCCGCCGCAACTTCGGCGAGCAAGCCGTCGGCGAGGGGCAGCAAATCCTGCTCAACCTCTTCGAGGAACGCAAGCGCATGGACGCGCAAAACCCCGGCGCCTTCCGCCGCACCATCCACGAATGCGGGGCGCAGATAGCCGCCAACCTCAGCTATGAGGAACGCCTGCAACTGCTCAGCTTCCTGGCCAACATCGCCCGGAGCGACGGCCACGTCAGCCCCGAGGAGGTGGACGCGCTGCGCGAAGTGGCTGCCAGCATGGGCCTCTCCGCACGCGAAGCCGAATCCATGCTCAACCTGGGCGGCGACTCGCTGGAAGAAGCCTACAAGGTGCTGGAAATCACACCCGAAGCCACCGACCAGGAGGTGCGCGCCGCCTACCGGCGCCTCGCCCTGAAGCACCACCCCGACCGCGTGGCCACCCTGGGCGAAGACGTGAAGAAGGCCGCCGAAGAGAAATTCCAGGAAATCAACAACGCCAAGGAGCGCATCTACAAGGCAAGGGGGATGAAATGATGGGAACAACGCACTACATCCTGACTCCCCCCCGACGCCTGCAAGCCGCCATCGGCCTGCCCGCCTCGAAAAGCATCAGCAACCGCGCCCTCATCCTCCACGCCCTGGCCGGAGGCCGCACGCGCCCGGAGAACCTGAGCGACTGCGACGACACGCGCGTCATGGTCCAAGCCCTCGCCCGCCCGGAAGCGGACATCCTCGACATCGGCGCGGCGGGGACGGCCATGCGCTTCCTGACCGCCTACCTCAGCGTGACGCCCGGCACCCGCCTGCTGACCGGCACCGCGCGGATGCAACAACGACCCATCGGCATCCTGGTGGACGCCCTGCGGAGCCTGGGAGCGCAGATAGGCTATGCCGGAAACGAGGGCTTCCCCCCGCTGCGCATCACGGGCGCACGGCTGGACGGACGGGAAGTGACGCTGGCGGGAGACGTCAGCTCGCAATACATCTCCGCCCTGCTGATGACAGGCCCCGTCCTGCCCCAAGGACTGACGCTGCACCTGGCGGGAAACGTCGTCTCGCGCCCGTACATCGGCCTGACGCTCCAGCTGATGAAGGACTTCGGGGCGCAGGCGGAATGGACTTCGGAGAGCGACATCGCCGTCCGCCCCGGCGGCTACCACGACACGCCCTTCCGCGTGGAGAGCGACTGGAGCGCGGCGTCCTACTGGTATGAAACGATGGCCCTGTCCCTCCGCACGGATGCGCAAGCCGAAGTCCGGCTGTCCGGATTGTCCGAAGGCAGCCCCCAGGGAGACAGCCGCGGCGCCGCGCTCTTTGCTCGCCTGGGCGTGCGGACGGAGTTCACCGGGCAAGGCGTCGTCCTGCGTGCAGGCGGCAAGCCCGCCCCGCGCCTGGAGGCCGACCTGGTGGACATCCCCGACCTGGCGCAGACGTTCGTGGTGACGTGTTGCCTGCTGGACATCCCCTTCCGCTTCAGCGGCCTGCAAAGCCTGAAAATCAAGGAGACGGACCGCCTCAGCGCCCTCACCGCCGAGCTGCGCAAGCTGGGCTACGTGCTGCGCTGCGAGCAGGACAGCATCCTCGCGTGGACGGGCGAACGCACCGCGCCCCACCCCGCGCCCGTCATCGCCACCTACGAAGACCACCGCATGGCCATGGCCTTTGCGCCGGCGTGCCTCCGCGTGCCCGGCCTGCGCATAGCCGACCCGCACGTGGTGTCCAAGTCCTACCCGCACTATTGGGACGACCTGCGGAAAGCCGGATTCGGCATCGAAGAAGAAAAGGAAGGAGAAGGAAGAGAATGATTGTATGGATACTCCTGACAGCCTTGCTCGTCCTCGCCGTGGCGGCCGCCGCAGCGGGCGTGATACGCAACAAGCGGCTGCAACGCCGGGTGGAGCGCGGCGAGATAGCCTCCGTGCCCGACGTGAACCCCGCGGACATGGAGTGCTGCGGCCAGCACGAAGTGTGCGAGAAGGAGAGCCTCCTGGCCGCTGTCAGCCGGAAGATAGAGTATTATGACGACGAAGAACTGGACCGCTACGCCGGCACCCCGCCCGACGCCTACACGCCGGAGCAGGAAGAGGACTTCCGCGACGTCTTCTACACCATGCAGGCGGAGGACGTGGCAGGATGGGTGCGCAGCCTCCAGCTGAGGGGCATCGCCCTGCCGGACGGGCTGAAGGACGAGGTGTTCCTCGTCGTCGGCGAGCTGCGGGACGAAAAAACGAAACACGGATAAGGCCATGGACGTATTGCAATACACTTTTTTCCAACACGCGCTCGTCGGGAGCCTGCTGGCCAGCATCGCCTGCGGCATCATCGGCACGTACATCGTCACGCGGCGGCTGGTGTTCATCAGCGGCGGCCTGACGCACGCCTCGTTCGGCGGCATCGGCATCGGGCTGTACACGGGCGTTTCCCCGCTGCTCTCGGCCAGCGTGTTCGCCGTGCTCTCCGCCTTCGGGGTGGAGTGGCTGAGCAAGCGCAAGGACATGCGCGAGGACTCGGCCATCGCCGTATTCTGGGCGCTGGGCATGGCGGTGGGGGTGATATTCACCTTCCTGTCGCCCGGCTTCGCGCCGGACTTGTCCGCCTACCTCTTCGGCAACATCCTGACCATCACGCGGGCCGACCTGCTGATGCTGGCCGCCGTGGCGGTGGCGCTGGCGGTGTTTTTCGCCCTCTTCCGCCGCCCCGTCGTGTACGTGGCGTTCGACCGCGAATTTGCCCGCTCGCAAGGCCTGCCGGTGCGGCTGTTCGAATACCTGCTGATGCTGTTCATCGCGCTGACCATCGTGGCTTGCCTGCGCATCGTGGGCATCGTGCTGGTCATCTCGCTGCTGACCATCCCGCAGATGACGGCCAACCTGTTCTCCCACCGCTTCCACCGCATCATCTGGCTGTCCGTCGGCATCGGCTATGCCAGTTGCCTGTGCGGGCTTGGGTTGTCCTTCCGGTGGAACATCCCCTCCGGGGCGTCCATCATCTTCTGCTCCATCCTCATCTATGCCGCGTGCAAGGCGGGGAAGAGCCTGTGGACGTATGGCAGGAGACGAAGCGAATAAAAGAATTTAATTTAGGCGCGGATTACGCGGATTTCACGGATATATTATTTGTTAAACCATTTACATTCAAAATTCTATGATAAAAATTAATCCGTGAAATCCGCGTAATCCGCGCCTAAAATCCACCGATAAATTATCAACTAACAACAATATAACAATATGACAGAAATCAAGATTCAATCATTGGAGCACATCCACGAAGCCGCCCGCCAGTTCGTCGAAGCCATGGGCGACAACACCGTCTTCGCCTTCTACGGGAAGATGGGCGCCGGGAAAACCACGTTCATCAAAGCCGTGTGCGAGGAGCTGGGCGTGGAAGACGTGGTGACATCGCCCACCTTCGCCATCGTCAACGAATACCGCTCCGCCACGACGGGCGAGCTGGTCTACCACTTCGACTTCTACCGCATCAAGAAGCTGGAAGAAGTGTATGACATGGGCTATGAAGACTACTTCTATTGCGGCGCCGTCTGCTTCATCGAGTGGCCGGAACTGGTGGAAGAGCTCCTGCCGGGCGACGCCGTGAAAGTGACCATCGACGAACAAGCGGACGGCACCCGCCTGCTGGTCCTCCAAGAGCCAGCCTGAACGTATGGCCAGCCAATACATCATCCAAGGCATCTTTGCCTTCGCGGGCATAGTCTCCCTGCTGGCCTCCCTGTTCAACTGGGATTGGTTCTTCACGGCACGCAACGCCCAGTTCGTGGTGCGCAACGTCGGGCGGAAGCAAGCCCGCTGGTTCTACGGCGCGTTAGGGGGGATTCTGATAGGGATGGCGGCGTTCTTCTTCACGCACACGGAGCAGGCGTGACCCGCGGTCAGCGGCGCGCCGCAAAGAACGCCTTCATCAGCGCGGCGCATTCGTCCGCCAGCAAGCCTTGCACCACCTCCGTCTTGGGATGCAGGGCTTGCGGCGCATAGCGGCGATACCCGCGCTTGACGTCCTCCGCGCCGAAGACGAGCCGCCTCAGCTGCGCCCACCCGATGGCTCCGGCGCACATCACGCAAGGCTCCACGGTGACATACAGCGTGCATTCGTTCAGGTACTTGCCTCCCAGGGTGGACGCCGCCGCGGTGATGGCTTGCATCTCGGCATGGGCGGTGACGTCCGTCAAGGTCTCCGTCAGGTTGTGCGCACGGGCAATGATGCGGTCTTTGCACACCACCACGGCGCCCACGGGAATCTCGCCGCGTCCGGCCGCCTGGCGCGCCTCGGCCAAAGCTTGTCTCATGTAATAGGTATCATCCATACAGGGGGTAGGTTTATCTTCTCATGTCATGCTCCCCGAACAAGGTGGGGTAATCATCTTCCATGTTCTTGTGAATGAATCCGAGGATGGTCTCCCGAAACCAGCGCGACTTGTTGGTTATCTTGTACTTGGCAAGATAACGGTCCACGATGCGCAATTCCTCGTCGCTCATCAGGCAGACGATGCGCTGCTCGCGTTTGGGCTCGAGCGGGGTGGCCTTGGCGCAGGTTTTGTCTCTTTTCCTCATATTCCTGGGCAAATTTACGTTTCTTGGAGGAAATATACAAAGGATAGGGGGAAAACCTATGGGCAAATTTCGCATTTCTGCCGAAATCCTACAGATATTCCACGGATTTTGCGTAAGTTTGCAGCCGTATAACAAATCATTTTTGAAAGAAACAACAATGAAAAAGGTTACTTATGTGCTTGCTACAGCCGCATTCCTCGCTGCCTGTAGCGGAAATCAAGGCTACACGGTGACAGGTACCGTGGATGGTGCAGCCGATGGCACCGTGGTTTATCTCCAACAGCAGGAAGGCCGCCAGTTCATCAAGCTGGATTCGGCAGTCATCCAAGACGGACAATTCACGCTCGAAGGCAGGCAAGACACGACCAAAGTCTGCCTCCTGACCTGCAAAGCCGGCGAAGAGGCTGTAGGCATGGATTTCTTCCTGGAAAACGGACAGATAAACGTGCAACTGTCTGCCGATGCCAACAGCGCCACCGGCACCCCGAACAACGATGCCTACCAGACCATCCGCCAACAACTCAATGACCTGAACAAGCAAGCATTCGCCACCTACGAAGCCATGGGAGACTCCACGTTGACCGATGAACAACGCGAAGCCAAAGGCAAAGACCTGGAGGCGCTCGAAGTGAAGATGACCGAAATCACCAACGCAGGCATCTCCCAAAACATCACCAACGCCGTGGGCGTCTACCTGCTGAAGCGCAATTACTACAACATGAGCGTGGAAGAACTGGATCCGCTGATGCCGCAGATTTCCGCCACATACGCCAACGACCCCGCCATCATCCGCATCAAGGAGAATGTGGAGAAGCTGAAGGCCACCGCCGTCGGTCAGAAGTTCACCGACTTCGAGATGCAGACGCCTGACGGGAAGGCCGTGAAACTGTCCGACTACGTGGGCAAGGGTAAAGTGGTCTTGGTAGACTTCTGGGCAAGCTGGTGTGGTCCTTGCCGCCGCGAGATGCCCAACCTGGTGGAAGCCTACAAGAAATACCGCAACAAGGGCTTTGAAATCGTGGGCGTATCCTTGGACCGCGACGCAGAAGCCTGGAAGAACGGCATCGAGAAGCTGGACATCACGTGGCCGCAAATGTCCGACCTGAAGTATTGGGATTGCGAAGGCGCCAAGCTGTATGCCGTGAGCAGCATTCCCCACACCGTACTGATTGACGGCGAAGGCGTCATCCTGGCACGCGGCTTGCATGGGGAGGAACTCCAGGAACAAATCGCTGAAGCTTTGAAATAAGGCTTCAACCTGATATATGCAAAAAGAAGAGGGCGCGTCCCTCTTCTTTTTTTTTCAGGAAACTCACTTCCTCCGCAGCTTCCGTATCCACAAGTAATAGCCTGTCAACGGCAGGGAAGCCCCTACCAGTGCGGCCAGGAAATACAGGATGCGTGTAGTCAGTCCTCCCCAGGTGCCGATGTGAAGGGCCTTCACCAACGGACGTGCATCCGCCCCCAACAGACCGTACACCCACTCCCTGTACCAACCGAAAGACCAACTCAACCCGGTCAACGCCATCAGCAACAGCAAAAGCAGCGCATACATCCCGCCCGCCACGTGCAGGCCATACCAGAAACGGGACCATCCCCGGCGGGTGACTATCTTCAGGCTGTTGAGCAGCCCCTTCTTCATGCGGGGCCACCAGATGACCACCCCCGACAGCAATACGAACACGAACAGCAGCGTGCTGACGCCCACCAGCAGCTTGCCCCAGTAGACGCCCCCGTCCGCCGGACGACTGCCCAGCAACCAGCGGTGCAGGCGGAACATCGTCTGGAAAAACGGCAGACGCTCGTATTTGCCCACAATCTCCCCCGTATAGGGATGGACAAACACCGCGGCGCGCTTGGGCTTGGAGAGATTGACCTGATAGGTGCGGTCTGCCTCGGGAAAGGCTTTGACACCCTTCACCGTGACTCCCTCCGGCAAGGTGGCAGCCACCAAGGCGGCGGCTTCCTCGGTGGAAATCCGCGTGCCGGACGGTTCCGGCACACGGTAAAGATGCGGCTTGGCCCACTGCGTCACCTCGTCCTCGAACACCAGCATTGCCCCGGAGAAGCAAATCAGCGTGACGAGGATGCCGAAGGGGACGGACAACCAAAGGTGCAGCTTGCGAAAAACGTTCTTCATCATGCTTCAAAAGAAGTTATTCTGCCGTCAGCCTGCACAGGGCGGAAACGCCGTCAGCCTCCAAGGTCAGCCCTTTGGTGGCAGTGGCCGTCTTCGGGTCAATCTTGTAGATGGCGGGACGGCTGCTGTTGTCGTTCACCGTGACAGGCATATAGGCATAGCCGTTGTCGCTGAAAGGCACGCCGAAGGAAGATATCACGTCGGCCGAAGGCATCCCGTCGGTCAGCACGGTCAGGCTTTGGTCTTCGCCCTTGAAGATGGCCAGCTCGTTGCGGGGAGCGGTGGTGCCGGACATATTGTCTGCGCCCTCGCTATACATCTGAAGAAGGAAATAGTCCTCGGTGATGTGCCAGCAGCGGAACATCGGGTTCTTGTTTCCCAAGGATTCCAGGTTGACGTAGTAGGATTCGTCGAACGAAGTCTCGCCCGCCTTGATGCGCACCACGCCCGAGGGAAGCTGTCCCTGCACTTTATACAAGGTATGTGTCGTGCCGTCCTGCTTGTCCTCCACCTGCTCCTCGGCCTTGGCGGTGCGGCCATAGCCCGGCGAGAAGACGTAGAGATCGCCATTGTCCGCCGCCCAGATAGTCTGGTAGTATTGCGAACGCATACGGCCGCAGGCATAGCCAATCTTGTCCGTCTCGGCTATGACGGGCGTATCGTCGAAGCTGTCGCCGTCGTAGATGGCAATGAAAGCCTTGTCGGGATATTGGGTGGAGGGAATCTGCCCCGGCGTGTAGGCACCCGAGCCGCTGCCGCCGTTGTGGTCGGTCACCAGCTTGGGGTCGGTGATTTGGTCGGCATACTCCAGCACGCCATAGTGGCTCATGCCCATCGGCACCACGGAGGTGTAGAGCTTGCCGTTGGCCTCCTCGAAGCCCGCAAAGCTGACTATCTCGCCGTTGCCCAGGAAATTCTCGGCCAGGTGGCTGCCGGTCGTGGTGTTGCCCGTGGAGGCATTCAGGTAGTTGAACTGGAGATATTTGGCATAGCCGCCTTCGTTCTGTTCCTGGTTGCCGTTGTTGGTGGAGGCAGTGATGACGTTTTCGCCCCACGTGCCGTAGGTGGTGGTGCGGTTGTACGTGTAGCGGCGTGCCTCGTAGGCATTGCCCGTCTTGGCATCGAGGGCGTAGGCGAATCCCGTGCCCTGCGCACCGTCGTTGTACTGGAAGTTGAAGAGGTACTTCTCGCCGTAATGTATCCAGTTGGAGCCGCTCTCCGTCTCCAAGCCATTGCCCACGGTGGTCAGCGTGCCGCTGTCTAGGTTGTCGGTGGTCACGAGGTAGGTGCCGCCGTTGTCGCCACCGGATTGGGCGGCGATGACGTAGCGGCTCACCGCCTCCGTGCTGGGTTCATCCGGATTGCCGGGTTCGTTGCCGGGCGTTACGGGGTCGTCACTGTCACTGCAAGCAGTCATCAAGCCACTGATCAGAAAGGCTGTGGCCAAAGCCCATGCGAATTGTTGTTTCTTCATATCCGTATCATTATAAATGGTTTGTAAGCTGTTTCAGGGAGTTCCAGTACGGACGGAACCGAGTTCCAGTACGGGCGGAACCGAGTTCCAGTACGGGTGGAACCGAGTTCCAGTACGGGTGGAACCGAGTTCCAGTACGGGTGGAACCGTGTCACTGCCGTACGATGGAAGTCATTTGCCTAAATACACCCGCACCTTGCCATAGAACGCCCGGCCTGCCTTCTGGAGGCTGAAGTTGTCATACAGCTTCTCGTCCGTCAGATTCCTGCACTCCAGGGAAAGGTTATAGCGACCGTTCTTCAGGGAGTAGCCCAAGGTGAGGCTGTGCGACAACTGGTCGGGCACGCGGCTCTTGGTCGTGGGGTCGCCCAGGTGCTCCCAATAGAGGGGAAACTCATGCTGGTAGAAGCCGTCGTA
Source organism: uncultured Bacteroides sp. (assembly GCA_949292025.1). Classification (GTDB taxonomy): domain Bacteria; phylum Bacteroidota; class Bacteroidia; order Bacteroidales; family Bacteroidaceae; genus Bacteroides. Next base: position 9,153 of record CASEYC010000117.1, read on the forward strand.
GGTCAGCGTCAGGACATTGCCCTCTGCAAAGAGGTCGTGCCACGTCAGCGAGGCATCAAAGTTGGCGTAGGTATAGGGCTGGTTGGGGATGCGCTGGTTGTAGGTCATGCTCTCCTGCTGGGTGTTGCCTGCCAGGTAACACTCGGCATCGCGGGCATTGAGGTTGTTGAACGTGCCGCCCAGGCTGAGCCAACGCCCGTAGCTATACCTTGCGGAGAGGTTGAAGCCTTTGGTCTTAACACGCCCGTGGTTCTCGTAGATGCCGAAGCTGGTGCCGCCCACCGCGTCGAGGCTGCGCTTGATGTAGTCCTTCGTGTCGCGGTAGATGTAGCTGCCCTCCACGTAGAGGCCGTGGCGTCCGAACTGGCGGGTGTAACTCAGGGTGAGGTTGATGTTGTGGCTGTTCTCCGGGCGGAGGTCTGTGCGCCCGGCTTCCAGGTCCTCGTCGCCAAAAAGCTCGTCGGTGGTGGGCAGGCGGTAGGCTTTCTCGTAGGACAGTTTCGCTTGCAGGCCGTCCAGGATGAACCACGTGCCCGCCGCGCCATAGCCGAAGGAGCTGACGTGCTTGGACATGTTGACGTAGCTGCCCACGCCGTCGGGACTCTCGGAGACGGGGCCGCGGTTGTACTGGTTGTAGTACTTGCCGAAGGCGGAGAGGTTCCACCGCTCGGAGGGCATCAGGCGGTAGGACAGGCCGGTGATGTTCTTGCGCGTCACCTTGGGGATGTCGAAGCTGGTTATCTTCGAGGCACCGCCACTGTAGGAGACGGTGGTACGTTCGAAGGTGCTGAGCACGTGGTTCAACGTAAAGGCATGGACGCGCCCGATGCGGTAGTTCACGGTCAGCGTGGCATTCCAATTCTTGTTGGTCGATTCGTTGTCCTGGTAGGATTGCTCGCCGGGGCTGGTCAGGGGCTTGCGCTGTCCCAGCCAGTTGTACTTCCACGAAGCGGTGTCGATGTTCTGCGTCAGGTTGTGGTTATAATTGGCGGCGAGGACCAGGTCGAGGCCCTTGGTCAGGAGGTCGCGCTTGCTGTACTCCAGCGAAGGGACGAAGGAATGTCCCTTGCGGTGCTTCTGCCCGAAGACGATGTATTGGTAGACGCCGGTCTGTATTTCCTTATAATAATTGGACCAGGTGAAGCCCAGCATCAGGCGGTCGGCCCACGGCTTGCCCGTCACGCCCAGCTTGCCAATCACTGCCTCGTTGTGGAAACGGTCGTTGAAACGCTTGACGTGATAAATCTTGCTGGGGTCGGTATTCTCCGTGATGCCGTCGTCGCCGAACTCGGTGATGTAGTTGTCGATGTAATAGTCATTGTCCGACAGGTTTTGGAAGGCGTTGACCTCATACGTGAACCCATTCTTCAGCGTCTGGCCGAAGCGGGCGTAGGACTTGTGGGTGTTGAAGGAGCCATACGAATAGGATGCATCCAGGTGCCATCCCTCGCGCTGCTTGGCAGTGACGATGTTGACCACGCCGCCCAGCGCGTCCGTGCCGAAGCCCACGGGCACCACGCCTTTGTAGACCTCGATGCGCTCGGCATAGTTCACCGGCAGGTTGTTGAGGTCCAGTGCCTGCCCCGCCCCCTCCTGCGGCACACCGTCGATGAAGACCTTGACATGGCGGCCACTAAAGCCGTCCAGCATCAGCTGCATGTCCGAGCCCATGCCGCCGCTCTCGCGCAGTTTCACGCCTGGCGCCTTGGCCAGCGCGTCGCCCAGGGTCTTGGCAGAGTTGTGCAGCTCGGTGGCATCCACGGCCACGGCATTGTAGGCGGAACGCTTCACGCGGCCCACGCCGGAAGCGGTGACCACCACCTCGTCCAGCTGGCGATGTTCGGGACGGAGGGTGAAGTCTTGCACGAAGCCCTCGCCGCGGCGCAGGGTGATTTCTTTTTCTATCGTCTCATAGCCGATGGCAGAAACCATCAAGGTGTACGCTCCAGCCGGGGCATGGAAACGATAGCGGCCCTCGGTATCAACGTAGGAGCCGTGCGAAGTTCCCTTCAAATAGACACTGGCAAAGTCTATGGTTTCGTGGTCGGTGGAAGTAATGCGGCCGCTCAGTTCGACGCCGTGGGGGCGATGGTGGCCGCGGCGATGCTGGGCCTGTGCCCCGAAGGCTGTCAAGAGCAGTAGCAGGAAAGGCAGGAAAATCTTTGTATTCATATCTATAGTCAGTGTATCAAACATTTGCACTGCAAAGGTACGACACACCTGCCCTATCCCGCAATCGCTTTTTCTCGGTATATTGCGCCACCTTGTCCGCCCGGAACCTACGGCGCAATACCTATCTGTGGGGATAATTTCTAAAAAACACTAAACACGACTGTGCTTATGACAAAAGCCTGAGAGAGATAAAGTATTGCAGCCCCTCCTCAGGAAAATAGCTTGAGTTGATTGTTGCGGGCCTCTTCCAAGGAAAGCAGGTTCTTCTGCTTCTGCGCGTTCTCTGCGCGAAGCCGGGTGTATTCCTCATCCAGTTCCTTCGCCAAAGCCTCGCGTTGGACGGGATTCATCAGTCGGGAAGCCACTCCGGCATTTTGGGAAGCATCCCGCAAATGAACGACCACGCCATGATAGGCAGGAGCTATCTTCAAGGCCGTATGCAGACGGGATGTGGTGGCGCCCCCTATCATCAAAGGAATGTCCAAACCGGCCTTCTCCATTTCAGAAGCCACATGCGCCATTTCTTCCAAGGAAGGGGTGATAAGACCGCTCAACCCTATCATATCCACCTTCTCCTTGATGGCACGCTCCACAATGGTTTCTGCCGGCACCATCACGCCCAAGTCAATAATCTCGTAGCCGTTGCAAGCCATGACCACGGAGACGATGTTCTTGCCGATGTCATGCACGTCCCCTTTCACCGTAGCCAGCAAGACGCGTCCGGCAGAAACAGTTCCTTCCGATTTCTCCGATTCAATGACAGGTTGAAGGATGGATACGGCTTTCTTCATTGTCCGTGCCGCCTTGACCACTTGGGGCAAGAACATCTTGCCGACACCAAACAAGTCTCCTACACGGTTCATGCCTGCCATCAAGGGTCCCTCAATGATGTCCACCGCTTTGGGATAGCCCCTCAGCGCCTCTGCCAAATCTTCTTCCAGATAATCCCCAATGCCTTTCACCAAGGCATATTGAAGACGCTCATCAAGGGAAGCTTTGCGCCAATCCGCTTGGTTTCCTTCCCCTCTGGCAGAAGCATCCTGAACATCATGCGCCACCTCCAAAAGCCGCTCGGCAGCATCGGGACGACGATTGAGCACCACATCCTCAATGCGCTCCAACAACTCCGAAGGTATATCCGTATAAAGGACAGACGAGGCAGGATTTACAATGCCCATATCCATCCCTGCGGCTATGGCGTGATACAAAAACACGGCGTGCATCGCTTCACGCAAATAATTATTTCCCCGGAAAGAGAAAGAAAGGTTGCTCACTCCCCCACTGACGTGCGCACCGGACAAATGCTGGCGAATCCAAGCCGTCGCCCGAATGAAATCCACGGCATAATTGTCATGCTCGGGCATACCGGTGGCAATGGCCAACACATTGGGGTCGAATATGATATCTTGCGGACGGAAACCCACCTTGTCCACCAACAGGCGATAAGCACGGGCACACACCTCAATGCGGCGTTCGTAGGTATTGGCTTGCCCTCGCTCGTCGAAAGCCATCACGACCACTGCTGCGCCATAACGATGTACGGCGCGGGCATGAGCCAAGAACTTGGTTTCTCCTTCTTTCAGGGAAAGGGAATTGACGATAGCTTTGCCTTGAAGGCATTTCAATCCGGCTTCTATCACTTGCCAGTCGGAAGAGTCTATCATCACGGGGACACGGGCAATATCAGGTTCGGAAGCTATGAGGTTCAAGAAATTCACCATCTCCCCACGGGCATCCAACAAACCATCGTCCATATTGATGTCTATGACTTGCGCCCCGTCCTCCACTTGTTTGCGGGCAATGCCCAAAGCTTCTTCGTATTTCTTTTCATTGATAAGTCGAAGGAACTTGCGCGAACCGGCCACATTGCACCGTTCACCCACGTTCACAAAGTTATTCTCCGGTTTCACCTCCAACAGGTCAAGACCTGAGAGCCAAAGCGTTTCCGGTTTCGGTGCGGGTTGATGCGGGATTACTCCCTCGGACAGTCGGACAAAGCGGGCGATGTGCTCATCCGTGGTGCCGCAACATCCCCCCAGGATATTCACCAGACCTTCATCCAAAAACTCTTTCACCTCGGTAGCCATTTCGTCGGGCGTCTGTTCATATTGCCCCAGACTGTCGGGAAGGCCCGCGTTGGGGTAAGCACTGATATAATAAGGAGCATGGGCAGCCAATTGCTCCAAATAAGGTTTCATCTGGCGGGCGCCGAAAGAACAATTCAATCCCACGGAAAAAATATCCGCGTGCTGCACCGACGCCAAGAAAGCGTCCAAGGTCTGCCCCGAAAGCGTCCGCCCGCTCTCGGACACAGTCACGGAAAGCATCAGCGGCACCCGACGTCCAGCACGCTCCATGGCTTCTTGCGCGGCAAATACAGCCGCCTTGGCATTGAGCGTATCAAAAATGGTTTCCACCAAAAGGGCATCCACGCCTCCCTCCAGCAAGGCAGACATCTGCTCGACATACGCATCGGACAAGGCATCAAAAGTCAAAGAACGCAAAGCCGGATTGTCCACATCGGGACTCATGGAAAGGGTCTTGTTCGTGGGACCTACGGAACCAGCCACGTAACGGGGATGCTCAGATGTGGTAAATTCATCGGCCAAGCCACGGGCCAAACGTGCAGCGGCATAATTGATTTCACGCACGCAAGCCTCCGTATGGTAATCCGCCTGGCTGATGCGGTTGGCATTGAACGTATTGGTTTCTATAAGGTCTGCCCCTGCCGCAAGATACTTCCGGTGTATGTCTTCCACCACATCCGGACGGGTCAAGACCAAGAGGTCATTGTTGCCTCTCAAAGGCACAGGCGACTGAACAAAACGCTCACCACGGAAATCGGCTTCCGTCAAGCCATAGCGTTGAATCATCGTGCCCATGGCACCGTCTAAAATAAGAACACGCTCCTTTACAGATTGCTCCAATGTCTTTTTCATGCCACCGTCCTTTCACTACTTCTTGAACATTCTTGCCATTTCACGCTTGTCGTCCTTCTCGCGGAGCGACTGGCGCTTGTCATATTGCTTCTTGCCCTTGGCCAAGGCCACCACTACCTTGGCAAGCCCCTTCTCATTGATAAAAAGACGGACAGGCACAATGGTGAATCCCGGATCGCGCGACGTGCGAAGCAACTTGTCCAACTCCTTCTTGGTGAGCAACAGTTTGCGGTCGCGCCGGGCGGAGTGGTTGTTGTACGAACCGTAGAAATACTCGGCCACGTGCATGTTCTTCACCCAAAGTTCCCCGTTGGAGAAGAAGCAAAAGGTGTCCACCAAGCTGGCCTTGCCTTGGCGGATGGACTTGATTTCGGTGCCCGTCAAGACAATGCCCGCCGTATAGGTGTCCAGCAATTCATAGTCGAACGTGGCGCGCTTGTTCTTTATGTTTATAGCAGGTTGCTTCATTTTCTCATTTAATTTAATAGGATTGTCAATTCATTGAACACCCACTCTATCAGCATCGGGCATCCCAAAAGCAACACGAAGGCAACCAGCGTGAAGCGCAAACGATTGCTTTCGTCTATTTCCAACAACACCCGGCTGCCTTCCCACACTACATACAAGGTGTAAAACTGAAGGAGCAAGGCGATAATCTGAAACTCGGGCAAGATGCCCAACACAACCTTCAGCAGGAAAACCACCACCAAGGCATAACCGGCAAATTGCCAAGCCAAGGGAAGGTCATTCTTTGCACGAAGGAAACGGGTGCAGAACTCGTTCAACAGATAAGCTGCCAAAAAATATCCACCAAAGAGGGAGACCGCCACCGCGCAACACCGCGTCATGGCATATTGGAAACTCAACGGCCCATCCCATCCGTTCGTCCACAACGAACCGATGAGCACGGACAAGCCGCACAAACCAATCATGGGATAGACGAAAGCCGTGAAGACCTGCCGCCTATCCCCCTGCAAACGAATTTCCTCCCAGGCACGGGCCGGGGAGGAAATCAGCAACATTGTGATATGTAATATATTCTTATAATCCAAAACATTCATCAATTACTATAATCAGCAGCGTATTCTTCATAGGACAATACCGGATAAACTTGGTCATGCTTGGTCTGCTGATCATCCAATTTAGTGTTATAGGAATTTTCGTCCACTACCAAATTCACAGCCGAAGGTTGCATCCCTCCCCATGCACTCAATATATTGCCATTCAACCGATAGGAATGGAAGAAAACACCCAAGCCGTAATAGTAGGTGATATCAGATGACTTATATTGAGCAGAAAACTCTTCCACGCCAAGTACGCGATAATTCACATGCAGGCGCAATATACCGTTTGCCTTATCAGCTTGCGTAGCCACGTCATCAGGATAGTATACCAAAGACACGCTGAAAGATGTAGCCTGTGAATTCAACGGACAATAGTACTGCACAGGTACGATAATTTCAGTATGATTATTGTCGAAGAAATAAGGCTTGTATGTATAGCCGTTTATTTGAGGATTAATGGAGATGATTGGATGCGTGGCCACAGAGTCGTTTGCAGAACCTACCGCGCCACCATTTACCACCAACGTGGGCGCATCCAAGGGGTAAATACTGGTCAAGGTCACACCATCATACTCCGTGGCATCCGTCGGGAATTGCATCAAATCCGGATTCCACGTATAATCAATTGCCACCACTTGTCCGTTCAGATGGGACATAGAAAAACCGGCATTATTGTTTTCTATGGCATTAATGGAAGATTCGGTCGGCGTGATAAGTATGGGGGTTTCGCCAGGTGTGCGGAAACTGGTGAAATAGCTACTGTACACCTTCGCAACAACACCAAATCGTCCATCCATAGGTTCGCCCTCATCGCCCAAGCAGGAGGTCATCGTCATGCCCATCAGCAATCCCAAAGCAAGCGTCAAAAATTTAAAACGTTGTTTCATTGTTTTCTTTTCTTTTTTAATCAGTTTGCAAAATTAGATAATTATTTCGCTTAGGAAATGCCACACATGGCGGAATACTGCACGCAGGCTTCCTATTTAACACATTTTCAGTTTTCAATCGCAGCAAACAGCTCCAAATGCCCATCCACATAATGCGCCACTTGTGCCGTCCACTCCTCCTCGTTTTCCAAAAACCGGTCTTCCAAATCGTCGAAAGCCTCGTATTGTTCGTACATCGCCATGAACTCCTCGTCCGTGCGCTCACGCTCCAAATCCTCACGGTGGGCGTCATACACCTTGCGTGCGGCATAGAGCACCTTGGCGAGCTCGTCCAAGCCCCAATCGCGCAACGCACGCGCCATAGGGTTATGGAAAATATAGGGTCCCCACCCGTTTTGGATAAGCTGGCAAAAGCCTCCTTCCATCAGCTCGTCGCGCAAGATGGTGTAAGCCAAGAGCGTGTGTTGCGAGGCATTGAGCAGGGGCATCGCTTCGGCAGTCAACGCGCCTCCCATGGCGTGGTAATAAGCATCCGTAAACACATGCAAGAAAGCGTCCATCCCCTCGGATGCGGCACGGCGCAAGGCTTCATCGGTGACTTTTATCTGATTTGCTTCCATTTTCCAATCGAACGAATGAATAACCGCGCAAAGGTACGAAAATTATCTGAATCTGCAATTATATTCAGGCGCGGATTGCGCACGCAACCCGCGCCTAAAATTCCACCAAGCCAAGTCAAGCGAAGATATCGCTCCGCTCCACGTAGGCAATCACGTCGCCCTTGTTGACCACGTCGCCTTGCTTGGCGCAGACCTCCACAACGCGCCCTGTAAAGCCGGTCAATACGCTTTCGTATTCCCCCCACGGCGTGGAGATGTAGCAGAACACCTCGTCGTGCTGGTACTTGCGCCCGATGAACGGAGCAGACGAAGGTCCTTCCACCGACACTTCCCACAGCACTTGTCCCTTGGACGGTGCAATGACCGGGTCGGCCTTGGCACGCTTCAGCTTTTTGATTTCCTCCTCGGAGAGGCCACCCTTGGCCAAGGACGCATCCTTGGCGCGTTGCAGTTCTTCCTCGAAACGCTTCTTGGCCACGCCGGACTTGTAGTCGCGGTACTGGCGGTCGTGCATGGCCAACTCAAAGAGTTCTTCATCGTCCGGACCGTACTCCCAACCGTTCTCGTCCATTTCCTTGCGGTATTGGTCGAGGGCGTCGGGATAGTTCAGTTGCGGGTCGGCATCGGTGAACTCGTAGCCTTTCGACTTGGCCAGCTCCACGATTTCGGGGGCGAGCTTGCCGGGCAGGCGTCCGCTCTTGCCGAGAATCATGTCCCACGTATGGTTGTCTATCATCGTCCAGCGCTCCTCGCCTTTGACTCGTTGCATCAGGTTCATCAGAGCCACATTCTTGACATACTGGCTGAAGGGCGTCACCAAGGGAGGATAACCCAGCTTGGGCCATACATACTCCACTTCGTCGAAGAGCATCACGAGCAGGTCGTCCAGGCTCAGCTCGGGCTGGTTCTTGCTCTTCAGTATCATGTTAATGCCGGAGTGAACACCTTTCAAATCGGCCATCATGGAGCCCATCATGCCGCCGGGCAGGCCGCACTTCAGCAGGAGGGAGGACATGTGCTTGTTGGTGGGGTCCATGAAATAGCCCAAGAAGTCGTCGATGAACGACTGCGTCATGGCACGGGCCTTCATGTAAGCCTTCATGTTGATTTCGGGCACTTGGAAGCCGGCATCCTTCAGCATGGCTTGCACGGAAATGACGTCCGGATGCACCTTGCCCCACGACATCGGCTCCATGGCCACGTCGATGATGTCGGCGCCGTTTTCGCACACCTCAAGGATGGAAGCCATCGAGAGGCCGGGACCGCTATGCCCGTGGTATTGGATGAGCACGTCGGGATGCTTCTCCTTGATGCGCTTCACCAAGCGTCCCAGCATGGCGGGACGTCCGATGCCGGCCATGTCCTTCAGGCAGATTTCGGGAGCGCCGGCGGCTATCAGTTGGTCGGCTATGTTGGCGTAATAATCCACCGTGTGCACGGGCGAATAGGTGATGCAGAGTGTGGCTTGGGGAATCATCCCTGCCTCGAGGGCATACTTGATGGAGGGGATTATGTTGCGCGTTTCGTTCAATCCGCAGAAGATGCGGGTGATGTCCACGCCTTGCGCGTACTTCACCTTATACATCAGACGGCGCACATCTGCGGGCACGGGATACATGCGGAGGGCGTTCAAGCCGCGGTCGAGCATGTGGGTCTGTATGCCTGCCTCATGGAAAGGCTTGGTGAAGGCACGCACGGCCTTGTTGGGATTTTCGCCATAGAGCAGGTTCACTTGCTCGAAGGCGCCGCCATTGGTCTCCACGCGGGCAAAGCACCCCATCTCGATGATGAGCGGGGCGATGCGCACCAATTGGTCCACCCGTGGCTGGTACTTGCCGGAAGATTGCCACATGTCACGATAGACGAGGCTGAATTTGATTTCTTTTTTCATGTCGATTTCGGTATTACGATGTTTCTATGTGTGTTAGCTTGCACAAATGCAAATATAAAACATTCTTTTGACATATTGTCATGCCGGAGGCAAAAAAATTGTTGAAAGTCCTCAGCGCAATTTCAATCTGTCACCCACCTCGGGCACATAGTCGTCGTCCAGCTTGTTCATCTTGTAAAGGTTCTTCAAGCGGATGCCGAACTTCTGCGAGATGGAATGCATGGAGTCGCCATCGCGTACGATGTATTCCTTGTAAGGTTTCTGTGCCTTCTTGTTCTTTTTCTTCAAGTAGATGATGTCGCCCGCCTCGAGGGTGTACTCCTTGTGGAGGTCATTATATTTCACGAGTTTTTTCCAACTGATGTCGAACTCTCCACCGAGCAGCCGGAAGGTGTCGCCATCGCGCGCCACGACGTACACCAAGCCGTTGGCCAGGTAGGTCTGATGCGGGTTGGCCAGCCAAGGCTTCTTCTTCAGCAGCTTCTGCCAGCGGCGTGCCTCGCGCTTGCTCATGCCCTTGTTGTCATACTTGTAGAGGTCGTAATCCTCAATGATGGTGATAAGGCGGTTGGCATACGAGGGGTCGGTGGCATAACCGGCTTTCTTCAAGCCCTTTGCCCAGCCTTTGTAATCCGTGATTTTCAGTTTGAAGAGGAAGGCATAGCGCGAGCCGTTCTTCAAGAACTTGGAGTGGTCCTCGTAGGAGTCCTCCACCTTTTTGTACGCCCGGAAACACTCGCCCTTGGCATCATCGTCGTGATAGACCTTGCGCCCGCGCCATCCGTGGCACTTGATGCCGAAGTGGTTGTTGCTCTTGCGCGCCAAGACACTGCGCCCCGCGCCGCTCTCCAGCAAGCCTTGCGCCAAGGTGATGCTGGCCGGTATTTGGTATTTCTTCATCTGCTCCACGGCCATGGGGGCGTATTCCTTGATGTACTTATTATATAAGGTGTTCCTGCGCTGGGCAGAGACTTGCATCCCCACACCAAACGCGAGAAGCAGTAGGATGATACTTGTGCGAATAGATTGTTTCATAAATGATAATTTATCGGTGTGTTTAGGCGCGGATTACGCGGATTTCACGGATATCGTTCATTGTAAACGTTGGATTCCATTGATTATGCAACTAATAAATCCGCGTCCATCCGCGTAATCCGCGCCTAAACTAAATTCGTATTTTGCCCCGCAAAAATCCGCAAAAGAATCGAGAAAAACAATCCTTTTATCATTTATTAGGGTACATCATGTCCATAAGTGCGGCAAAATGCCTACTTTTGGCCACTAAAAACCCGATTAACAATGACAATGATTAAGTTCTATAAAAACTTCATGGCAATAGCCTGTTGCACCTTGCTTCTATCCGCCTGCTCCAATGTGTTTTATCCCAAAGCCAACGCTTTGGAAGAAATCAGACAGGGCATGTCGCCCAAACAAGTCACCAACTTGCTAGGAAAACCCGACTACCGACGCATCAATTATGACTTGGAGGAATGGGAGTACCGCAAGATGACCAGCCCACTGGATAGTGAACCCACCGTTATTATCGTCCGCTTTGAAGACGAAAGACTGGTCTATATGGATTCTTATAAAGAAAGTGAACGCCCCCAAAAGCCCCGGCCGCCCAGACATTGACACCCCATAGTTTTCAACCGATAAAAATATATTCCCATGAAAGAACTGACCCTCACCATCCCCATCCGTGTCTTCAGCTACGAAGAATTGGACGAAGCCGACCGCCAACTCATTGACACTGCCCGCGAGGCCACCCGGCGCAGCTATTCCCCCTACTCCCGCTTCGCGGTGGGCGCGGCTTTGCGCCTCATTGACGGGACCCTTGTTTCGGGGAGCAACCAGGAAAACGCCGCCTCGCCGTCGGGCCTCTGCGCTGAGCGCACCACCTTGTTTTATGCCAACTCCCGCTATCCCGACCAAGCGGTGGACACCCTGGCCATTGCCGCAAGGAATGAACGGGGCGAGTTCCTCTCCGACCCCATATCGCCGTGCGGCGCGTGCCGGCAAGTGATGGTGGAGACGGAGAAACGCTACAACCACCCGATGCGCATCCTGCTCTACGGCACGGGGGGCATCTACGAAATCCGCGGCGTAAGCGGGCTGCTTCCCCTGTCGTTCGACGCTTCTGCCATGAAATAAGGCGGGATATATGGGGTATCTCGCTATTTTTTCTTACTTTTGCGCCCGAAAAACAGCAATTCTTGGAAAATATGACAAAAGACTATCCCTCCGTCCTCCTCATCTACACGGGCGGAACCATCGGCATGATTGAGAATCCGGAGACAGGCGCGCTGGAGAATTTCGACTTCGACCACCTGCTCCGCCATGTGCCCGAACTGCGGCGGTTCAACTACGACATCTGCTCCTACCAGTTCGACCCGCCCATCGACTCGTCGGACATGGAACCGATGTTGTGGGCAAAGATAGTCGAAATCATCCATTATAACTATGAGCGGTTCGACGGCTTCGTCATCCTGCACGGCACGGACACCATGGCCTACACCGCCTCCGCCCTGAGCTTCATGCTGGAAAATCTGGGCAAACCCGTCATCCTGACCGGCTCGCAACTGCCCATCGGCACCCTGCGCACGGACGGCAAGGAAAACCTCATCACCGCCATCGAGATTGCCGCCGCCCGCCGTCCGGACGGCTCGCCCATGGTGCCCGAGGTGTGCATCTTCTTCGAGAACGAACTGATGCGCGGCAACCGCACCACCAAAATCAACGCTGAGAACTTCAATGCCTTCCGCTCCTTCAACTACCCCTCGCTGGCCAAGGCAGGCATCCACATCCGCTACAACGAGCACCTCATCCGCCGCCCCGACCCTGCCCGGCCGATGAAGCCGCACTACCTCTTCGACACCAACGTGGTAATGCTCACCCTCTTCCCCGGCATCCAGGAGAGCATCATCGACTCCGTGCTCCACGTGCCCGGACTGAAGGCTGTCGTACTGAAGACCTACGGCTCGGGCAACGCCCCGCAAAAGGAATGGTTCATCCAGCAACTGAAGGAGGCCACCGAGCGCGGCATCGTCATCGTCAACATCACCCAATGCCCCAGCGGCGCGGTGGAGATGCGGCGTTACGAGACGGGCCTCCAACTGCTCCAAGCCGGCGTCATCAGCGGATACGACAGCACGCCGGAATGCGCCGTCACCAAGCTGATGTTCCTTTTGGGCCACGGCCTCGCCCTGCCCGAAGTGCGCCGACTGATGGACTCCGACCTCGCCGGGGAAATCAGCAAAGACAACGAGTAGCGAATCCGGCTTCCCTTACTGGTAATAATAATAGACATTTCATACTCTTCGCAATCTTTGACGTTCGTAGCTTGTCCCCTACCGAATCCTTATCAAAAGGCTATTTCTCCTATCTGTGAACGGAGAGATAACGGAGAGATAACGAAGAGATAACGGAGGGATGACGAAGGGAAAAGGGAAAAAAGGGGGCAAAAAGAGGAGAAAACGCAGGGACGAGACGGAAATCCGACTACCTCCCTGCAAGATTGTTCTAAGAAAATATCACACATATTGAAAACGCATAAAATACGGGAAAGGATAAACTTTTAGACGCGGATTATGCGGATTTAGCGGATTTTATAAATTAAGAATCCGCCTTATCCGCTAAATCCGCGTCTAAAAAATAACAGTATCAGCGCACCACCTTACTTGCGATTCTTCCAAAGGTTGGTCATATCCTCCAGCGTCTTGCCTTTGGTCTCGGGCACGAGGCGCCAAACGAACAAGGCTGCCAAGACGCAGATGCCGCCATAGAGGGCGTAGGTGAACCAATGGCCGAAGTGCGGGTCGCCTGCCGTCTGCATGTTGAACATCGGCACGAACGAGGCGCTGACAATCCAGTTGAATATCCACTGGAAGGCCACGGCGATGGCCACGGCTGCGCCACGGATGGTGTTGGGGAATATCTCGGCGATGAGCACCCAGCAGATGGGTCCCCAGGACATCATGAAGGCGGCACTGTAGACCATGATGCTGAGCATCGTCACCATCTCCAATCCGGCCTGCCCGAAGGTGAAGGACACGCCGAAGGCACCGATGGCCATGCCTATCGAACCGGTGATGAGCAACGGCTTGCGTCCCCATTTCTCCACGGTCAGGATGGCCACGAGGGTGAAGAGGATGTTGACCACGCCCATGATGATGGTCTGCATCATCGGGTTCTCCATGCCCATGTCACCGAAGATGCGCGGCGCATAGTAGAGCACGGCATTGATGCCCACTGCCTGCTGGAAGACGCTGAGCATAATGCCCACGAAGATGACCAGCACGCCATAGGTGAAGACTTTCTCCGTCTTCTCCGTGATGGTGTTCTTGATTTCGTTCAGGATGTTGCGGCCTTCCGCCTGCCCGTTGATACGGCTGAGCACGGCAAGGGCTTTTTCGTCCTGTCCGGCCATGACGAGGTAGCGCGGCGTCTCGGGCACGAAGCATATCAAGAGGGCGAACAAGCCTGCGGGCACGGCCTCGCTGCCGAACATATACCGCCAGCCGGTCTGGATGGTCCAAGGGTCACTGCCCGGAGCCACGGCGTTGACACCCTGCCCGATGGACTCGATGACCGGGTTGGTGTGGTCGCCCAAGATGAGGAAATTCACCATATAGACTACCAACTGGCCGAAGATGATGGCAAACTGGTTCCACGACACCAGTGTGCCGCGGATGTTGCTCGGCGCCACCTCGGCAATGTACATGGGACAGATGGCCGAAGCCAAGCCCACACCCACACCACCGATGATGCGGTAGATGTTGAAGGCGATGAGCAACGCATAGTTGGGCACCCCATGCTCGAAGAACAGGAACTCCGGCTCCATCGAGCCCAAAGCGGAAATGAAGAACATGATACCCGCAAAGATGAGCGAACGCTTGCGCCCCCAGTTGGAGGCCAGGTATCCCGACATGGCACTGCCGATGATGCACCCGATGAGGGCACTGGCACACGTGAAGCCGTGCCACCCGTCAGTATAAACAAAGTCTTCCGCCCCGAGGAAGAAGGCTTGCAGGCCCTTCTCGGCGCCAGAGATGACCGCCGTGTCATATCCGAAGAGGAGGCCGCCCAAGACAGCCACCAGCACAATGGTGAAAAGGTAGGATTTACTTCCGTTTTCAGTAATAGTTTGTTTCATGGTTGATAAAATAAAACCCCTCCCACGCTCCCTGTCGGGAGAGAGGAAGGGGCGTTAGGTTTATGCGTACATGTTCACGATAGCCTCATACAACTCCTGCTTGCCGCTGGTCTGCTTGGGCTCGCCCACAGTCTTGGCATAGGCCACGACATCTTCCAACGTCAGTTTGCCGTCCTCGAATTCCTTGCCCTTGCCGGCGTCGAAGGAGGCGTAGCGGTCGGCCAGCATCTGCTTGTAGGGAGACTCCTCGAGCAAACGGGCTGCGCTCTCCAAGGCACGTGCCATGACGTCCATGCCGCTGATGTGGGCAATGAAGATGTCCTCCAAATCGGTGGAGTTGCGACGAGTCTTGGCGTCGAAGTTCGTGCCGCCGTTACCGAAGCCGCCGTTGCGAATGATTTGCATCATGGCTTGCGTCAGCTCGTAGTTGTCAATGGGGAATTGGTCGGTGTCCCAGCCGTTCTGGTAGTCACCGCGGTTGGCGTCGATGCTGCCCAACATGCCGTTGTCCACAGCCACACAGAGTTCGTGCTCGAAGGTGTGTCCGGCCAAGGTGGCGTGGTTCACCTCGATATTCACCTTGAAGTCCTTGTCCAAGCCGTGGGCTTTCAGGAAGCCGACAACGGTCTCCGTGTCTGCATCATATTGGTGCTTGGTGGGTTCCATGGGCTTCGGCTCAACCAAGAATGTGCCGGTGAAGCCTTTGGAACGGGCATAGTCGCGGGCGATGCGGAGCATCATGGCCAAGTGTTCCTTCTCGCGCTTCTGATCCGTGTTCAGCAAGGACATGTAGCCTTCGCGGCCGCCCCAGAAGACGTAGTTTGTTCCGCCCAGCTCGATGGTAGCGTCAATGGCATTCTTGATTTGCACAGCAGCACGGGCCACCACGTCGAAGTCGGGATTTGTGGCGGCGCCATTCATGTAGCGGGCGTGGCCGAAGACATTGGCCGTGCCCCACAGCAGCTTGATGCCGGTCTCTTCTTGTTTCTTCTTCAAATAGGCGACAATCTCCTTCATGTTGGCTTCATACTGTTCAATGGTGTCGGCTTCGGCACAAAGGTCCACGTCGTGGAAGCAATAGTATTCGATGCCTATCTTCTGCATGATTTCAAAGCCGGCGTCTGCCTTGTGCTTGGCAGCTTCCACAGGGTCGGCACTGTCGTTCCACGGGAACTTCTTCGTTCCGCCGCCGAACTGGTCGCCACCCTCGGCGCACAACGTGTGCCACCAAGCCATAGAGAACTTCAGCCAATCTTTCATCTTCTTGCCCATGATGACCTTCTCGGGGTCGTAGTAGTGGAAAGCCATCGGGTTCTTACTGTCTTTACCTTCAAATTTAATCTTCCCAATCTCGGGGAAATACTCTTTTGTTGCCATAGTTTTAATAAGATTTATGTGCCCCGGAGGACACGGGTTGTTGATTTCAGATTTCTTTTTCCAAATAGGATTTCCAACGTCCGTAAGCGTCGGCGTATGCTTGGCGGTCAGCCTCGACAGGTTCTATCACTTCCAGCTTCTCCAGCGTGGCGAAGGCTTCGTTATTGTCGCGATAAATGCCCGCACCGATGCCTGCCCCCTTGGCGGCGCCCACCGAACCGTCGGTGTCGTATAGCTCGATGGTGGCACCCGTCACGCCCGCCAAGGTCTGGCGGAAGATGGGGCTGAGGAACATATTGGCGTGTCCGGCATGGATTTTCTTCACCGAGATGCCCATCCCTTCCATCACGTTGATGCCATACTTGAAGGAGAAGACGATACCCTCCTGCGCGGCGCGGATGAGGTGGCGACGGTCATGCACGTTGAAGTTCACCCCGTGGATGGAGCACCCCGTCTCACGGTCTTCGAGTACACGTTCCGCCCCGTTGCCGAAGGGCAGGATACTGACGCCCGCACTGCCGATGGGGGCTTGGGCGGCGAGACTGTTCATATCGTTGTAGGAAATACCTTCGGAAGCGACGTTGCGCTTTATCCAAGAATTGAGGATGCCCGTCCCGTTGATGCAGAGCAAGACGCCCAAACGGGTTTGTCCTGCCGTATGATTGACGTGGGCAAAGGTATTGACGCGGCTCTTGGGGTCATAGTTGACAGAACCGTTCACGCCGTAGACCACGCCGCTGGTGCCTGCCGTCGAGGCAATCTCGCCGGGATTGAACACGTTCAGCGAGAGGGCGTTGTTAGGCTGGTCTCCTGCCCGGTAAGTGATGGGCACGCCTTCGGGAAGACCCAGCTCCCGCGAAGCAATGACGCTGACACGGCCTTGCTCTGCAAAAGTGGGACGGATGTCGGCAATCAGCGACTCATCGAAGCCATAATAATCCATCAGGAAACGGGCTACGCGGTTCTCTTGGAAATCCCAAAACATGCCCTCAGACAAGCCGGATACCGTAGTGCAAATCTCGCCGCTCAGGCGCATGGCGATGTAGTCGCCGGGCAGCATGATTTTATATATCTTCGCATAGGTGTCCGGTTCGTTCTCCTTCACCCACGCCAGCTTGGAGGCGGTGAAGTTGCCGGGCGAATTGAGCAGATGCCCCAAGCATACGTCCTTGCCCAAGGTCTCGAATGCCCGCTGACCGTAGGACACGGCACGCGAGTCGCACCAGATGATGGCGGGACGCAACACCTGTTGGTCTTTGTCCACGCACACCAAACCGTGCATCTGGTAGGAGATGCCGATGGCCTTGATGTCCTGAGCATCAGCCCCTGATTCTGCCAAGACGGCTTGCGTCGCCAATTTCAGGTTGTCCCACCACATCTGCGGGTCTTGTTCAGCCCATCCCTGCCGCACGGCGATGATGGGTGCCTCTGTCTTGGGATAAAAGGCCGAAGCCACACATTTGCCGGTCTCGGCATTCACCAAACTCGCCTTGACGGACGAGCTTCCTATGTCATAGCCTAATAGATACATAATGGTATAATATTAATACGGTGTATAGATTTTATTTTCTCATTCGGTTATAGATTTTCTTGTCGAAGCGATAGAAACGCGCCGCACGGTGGGCCACGCCTTGCTGTTTTTCTTCCAAGGGTATGACGTAATCCATCATGGCTATCTTCTTGTGGAAATTGCGGACATCTACCGCCTTGCCATACACCAGCTCATAGAGCGTGCGGAGCTGGGAAGCTGTGAATTTGCGAGGCAAGAGGTCGAACAACGCAGCCGGATTGGCATCGGTATATTGGCGGATATACCCCAAAGCCTCCTTGATGATGAGGTTATGGTCGAAAGCCAAGTCGCCGATGTCTTCCAAAGCCACCCAACATGCCTGGTAAGCCTCCAAGCCCCGGTTGAGCGCCCGGTCAATCTTCACCAAAGAAAGGTAGGCGATGGTAACAATGCGCTCCACCTTGGATTGCATGGCGCGCTCCAGCCAATGAATGTCCTTGGGGTCTTTGGTACGATCTCGCGAACCAAAAGCCTTGAACTGCACCAAGGGGACATTCTTCAAGCCCGTCAATTCGTTCAGCACGCGGGCAGCGGCCTCATCCAAGTCCTCGTCCATATAGATAAGGCTCCCGGGAAGTTTCATATCATGAAACACTTCTCCTCCCTCCTCGCCCATACGACGCACAAGGAGCACTTTCAATTGTTCGCCATCAAAGCCCATCACCACACAATCCACGGAAATATGATTGTTAGCCAAGGGTTTATTTTGCTTATTTTCGCTGTTTGGCATGATAGTTTTCGATTAATCCGCTGCAAATATATGGCTATTCATTGTAATATACAAAATTAATAGCAGTAAAAAATATATGTTATAAAACACTATTTTTCAAACAACTACATATCATATCTCATACAATATATACTTATTGTATTTCAAACAATATAAAACCACCTGTTATCATATATCATACAATATGTACTTATTGTATAGTAGACAATATAAAAGAGGGAAAGTTCTTGGGACAAATGATCCGGATATAAAATGGAAATGCCTATATTTGCAAACCATAATCATAAAAACATATTTCATCGTCATCATCATATATAGACATCAACCCAATGAAAGTAACCATCATCTCGGGCGCACGCCCCAACTTCATGAAGATAGCCCCTCTGTGCCGCGCCATGGACGCCGCACGCGAAGCAGGCAAGAACATCGCCTACCGCATTGTCTACACCGGCCCTCACGACGACCCAGCCCTTGAGCCTTCCCTCTTTGCCGACCTCGCCATGCCGCGACCGGATGCCTGTCTGGGCGTCAGCGGACATGACCATTCGCAGATAACGGCAGACATCATGCTGGCTTTTGAGAAAGAACTGGATACCAGCCCGGCCGATGTGGTGCTGGTGGTGGACGACATGACCGCCACCATGAGTTGCGCCATCGTAGCCAAGAAACGGGGATTGAAGGTGGCGCACGTCATTGCCGGCACCCGCTCGTTCGACATGAACATGCCGCGCGAGGTGAACCGCACCATTGTGGATGCCATATCGGATTACCTCTTTACCGCGGGCATGGTGGCCAACCGCAACCTCAACCAAGAGGGCATGATACCCGACTATATCCATTATGTGGGAAACATCCTCATAGACACCATCCGCTACAACCGGCATCGCCTGATTCAACCGATATGGTTCGACAGCCTGGGACTGCGCAAAGGCAATTACCTGCTGCTCACCTTCAACCGCCACGACCTGCTGGAGAAAAAGACCGTGCTGCAATCTTTGCTGCAAACCCTTCTCCAGAAAGCGGAAGGCCTCCCCATCGTAGCCCCCTTGCATCCATACGCCGAAAAGGTCGTGGAAAGCCTGGAGCTGAAAGCCACCAACCTGCACTTGCTCCCTCCGCAAAGTTACCTGCACTTCGGCTTCCTCATCAACCAAGCCAAAGGCATCGTGACGGATTCGGGCAACATTGCCGAAGAAGCCACCTTCCTCGACGTGCCTTGCATCACACTCAACACCTACGCCGAACATCCCGAGACTTGGCGCATCGGCACGAATGAACTGGTGGGGGAAAACACTTTCGCCCTCTCTTCCGCCCTGGACAAGCTGATGAAAGGAGAATGGAAACATGCCACCCTGCCCGACCGCTGGGACGGGCGCGCTGCCGAACGAATCGTAAAAACCCTTATAGAAGGGTAAAAGAAGCAAGCAGAAGAAGCAGATTCGCGCCAATTTGCTACCTTTGCGCTCTGATATGAAGTATATGAAGCAAGGATATCACCTATATTACGTTCTTTTTCTATTACTTACGCTGCTCTCCACAAAGGGATTGGCTCAAATCAGAGGCGTGGTCACCGACTCGCTTACCCATGAACCGTTGATGCTGGTCAGCGTGCAATACAAAGGGACCTCTTACGGCACACGCACCAACGAAAACGGAGAATACCGTTTGTCGGTACGTGGCGGGCAAGACGAAGTGACCTTTTCTTACTTGGGATATGCCACCAAAACCGTCAAGCTGAAGCCCGGCACCACGAAACTGGACGTGCAGCTGGTTCCCGACAACATTGTCTTGAATGAACTGGTGGTGAAACCCAAGAAGGAGCGTTACTCGCGCAAGAACAACCCTGCCGTGGACTTCATGCGCAAGGTCATTGAGCACAAGAAAGCACTGAAACTGGAAGAAAATGACTTCTACCAATACCAGAAGTACGAGAAGATGAAGATGTCCCTCAACGACATCACGCCGGAGAAAATGGAAAAAGGCATCTACAAGAAGTTCGCCTTCTTCAAGGACCAGGTGGAGGAATCCACCCTTTCGGGAAAGCTCATCCTGCCCATATCCATCAAGGAGACCGCCAGCCGTACCATCTACCGCAAAGACCCCAAGAGCGAGAAAACCATCATCGAGGGCATGAACTCGACAGGCATTGAGGAGTTCTTCAACACGGGCGACATGCTGGGCACCATCCTGAACGACGTGTTCTCCGACGTCAACATCTACGAGGACAACATCCGCCTCCTCCAACGCTACTTCACCAGCCCCATCGGACGCGGAGGCATTGCCTTCTACAAATATTACCTGGAGGACACCGTGATGGTGGACGGACACGAGTGTGTCCACCTGACTTTCGTCCCCCAAAACTCGCAAGACTTCGGCTTCACGGGACATCTCTACGTGCAGAAGGATTCCACGTATGCCGTGCGCCGCTGCACCATGAACCTGCCCAAGAACACGGGTGTCAACTGGGTGGAATCCATGAGCATCGTGCAACAATTTGAACAATTGCCCGACAGCAACTGGGTGCTGACGGACGACGACATGACGGTGGAGCTGGGCATCATCAAAAGCATACAAGGCTTGGAAGTGCAGCGCACCACCAAATACACCGACTATAAGTTCGACCCCATTGAACCACGCCTTTTCCGCCTGAAAGGAAGCGTAATCAAAGAGGCCAGTATGCTATCGCGCTCCGACGAGTATTGGGCACAAGTGCGCCAAGTGCCGCTGACCAAGAAGGAAAGCACCATGGACCTCTTTATGAACCGCATCGAACAGATACCGGGCTTCAAATATGTCATCTTCTTTGCCAAAGCCCTCATCGAAAACTTCGTGGAGACGGGCGGCAAGAAGCACCCCAGCAAGGTGGACATAGGCCCCATCAACACGATGATCACCAGCAACTACCTGAACGGGACGCGCTTCCGCCTCAGTGCCATGACCACGGGCAACCTGCATCCGCACTGGAGCTTCAGCGGTTATGGCGCCTACGGCACAAAGGACAAGAAATGGTTCTACTCCGGACAGGTGGCCTACTCGTTCAACAAGCGGGAGTATGTGCTTTGGGAATTCCCCAAGCATTACTTGGCCTTCAAGTACACCTACGACGTAATGAACCCGATGGACAAGTATCTGATGACCGACAAGGACAATATGTTCGTCGGCTGGAAATGGGCCACGGTGGACCAGATGTCTTACATCCGTGACGCATCCCTGACCTACGAGCTGGAAACCAATACGGGCTTCTCCATGCAAGCCATGGCACGCCACCGCAATGACCAACCGGGCGGCAAGCTGGAATATTGGAAGAATGACGGAATAACGCCTGGCGCATTGGACGGCAACACCCGTGTCCATGACATGACCACCACCGAGTTGGGCGTCACCCTGCGTTATGCCCCCGGCGAAACGTTCGTCAACACCAAGCAGAGGCGTATCCCCGTATCGCTGGACGCCCCGGTGTTCACCCTCTCACATACAGCCGGATTCAAAGGTCTGCTGGGTGGAGACTATAACTTCAACCTCACGGAGGTCAGCTTCCGCAAACGCATCTGGTTCGGCTCGTGGGGCAAACTGGATGCCACGCTCCGTGCGGGTGCCCAATGGAACAAGGTGCCTTTCCCCCTGCTCAACCTGCCCATGGCCAACCTGTCCTACATCACGCAGAACAACGAATCGTTCAACCTCATCAACAACATGGAGTTCCTGAACGACCGCTATGCCTCGGTGGCCCTGAGCTATGACCTGAACGGCAAGCTCTTCAACCGCATTCCCCTCATCCGCAAGCTGAAATGGAGGGAGATGTTCCGCGTGCGTGCCCTTTGGGGAACCTTGACAGACAAGAACAACCCGTATAAAAACCATGATGCAGGCATCTTCCTCTTCCCGATGCGCGACGGTGCCCCCACCAGCTTCGTCATGGGCAACAAACCCTACGTCGAAGCCAGCATAGGCATATACAACATCTTCAAGCTGCTGCATATCGAATATGTACGGAGACTGACTTACACGAACTTGCCGGGAACAACCAAATGGGGCATCCGATTCATGGTACTGACTTTATTTTAGGAGAATAACTATGCAACCTCTTGCAGAAAGACTTCGTCCCAAGACTTTGGACGAATACATCGGCCAGAAGCACCTCGTAGGCCCGGGTGCCGTGTTGCGCCGCATGATAGATTCGGGCCGCATCTCCTCCTTCATCCTCTGGGGACCTCCGGGGGTGGGGAAAACCACGCTGGCGCAAATCATCGCCCACAAGCTGGAGACCCCTTTCTACACTTTGAGCGCGGTGACCAGCGGGGTGAAGGACGTGCGCGATGTCATTGAGAAGGCAAAGAACAACCGCTTCTTCTCCTCGGCCAGCCCCATCCTCTTCATTGACGAGATACACCGCTTCAGCAAGTCGCAGCAAGACTCCTTGCTGGGAGCCGTAGAGCAAGGTACAGTGACGTTGATAGGTGCCACCACGGAGAATCCCTCGTTTGAGGTCATCCGCCCCCTGCTCTCCCGCTGCCAGCTCTACGTGCTCAAGTCGCTGGAGAAGGAAGACCTGCTGGAGCTGCTGCACCGCGCCATCAGCACGGACATCCTCCTGAAGGAACGGAAGATAGAGTTGAAGGAGACGAACGCCATGCTGCGATACAGCGGAGGGGACGCCCGCAAGCTGCTCAACATCCTCGAACTGGTGGTGGAGGCCGAGGCGCAAGACCCCGTGGTCATCACCGACGCCTTGGTGACCGACCGCCTCCAGCAGAATCCCCTGGCCTACGACAAGGACGGGGAGATGCACTACGACATCATCTCCGCCTTCATCAAGTCCATCCGCGGCTCCGACCCCGACGGTGCCATCTACTGGCTGGCACGCATGGTGGAAGGAGGCGAAGACCCGGCGTTCATTGCCCGCAGACTGGTCATCAGCGCGGCGGAGGACATCGGACTGGCCAATCCCAACGCGCTGCTGCTGGCCAATGCCACCTTCGACGCGGTGATGAAAATCGGCTGGCCGGAAGGACGCATCCCCTTGGCCGAGTGTACCGTCTATCTGGCCACCAGCCCCAAGAGCAACTCCGCCTATATGGCCATCAACGATGCATTGGCCTTGGTGCGACAGACGGGCAACTTACCCGTCCCCCTGCACCTGCGCAATGCACCCACCAAGCTGATGAAGGAATTGGGCTATGCCGAAGGCTACAAATACGCCCACGATTATCCGGGGCACTTCGTCCGCCAGCAGTTCCTGCCCGATGACCTGAAAGAGCACCGCATCTGGCAACCCCAGGAGAATGCCGCAGAAGCACGCCACAAGGAGCGGATGCAGGCGTTGTGGGGAGAACGGTTCCAATGAAGCACGTTACAACGGCACAGGAAACTACGTACATATAGATAGAGAATCACATTTTCACCCTACAAATTGCAAGCACAAAGAATAAATTCACTATCTTTGTGCCGTCAAAACAAGAAGATATGGAAACAAGTGCATTTTTCACCCTCGAGGAACGGGCACAGCTCTTCTCCCTCTACCGCAAATTGTTGCAACTCTCTGGAGACACCCTCCAGAAGGAAGATTGCCGACGATTGAAGGCCTACCTTGTCCACTCCATCCAGGCCAATCCCCTGCCCCGCGACGTGTTCGGGCTGAACCCCATCATCAAGGACATGCAGACGGCGGTCATCGTGGCCGAAGAGATTGGCATGAGGCGCGCGTCCATCCTGGGCGTGATGCTGCACGACTCGGTGCGCACCGGCACCTATACGGCCGAGGAAATCGGGCAGGAGTTCGGCGAGGACGTGGCGGGCATCATCCGGGGACTCATCCGCGTGCAGGAGCTTTACCTGAAAAGCCCCAGCATCGAGTCGGAGAACTTCCGCAAGCTGCTCCTGTCCTTTGCCGAGGACATGCGCGTCATCCTCATTATGATAGCCAACCGCGTCAACATCATGCGCCAGATAAAGGATGCGGAGAACGACGAGGCGCGCCTCCGCGTGGCCAACGAGGCGGCATACCTCTACGCCCCCCTGGCTCACAAGCTGGGCTTGTACAAGCTGAAGTCGGAGCTGGAGGACCTCTCGCTGAAATACACCGAGCACGATGTATATTATCATATCAAAGACAAGCTGAACGAGACGAAAGCCTCGCGCGACCGCTACATCGCCAACTTCATCGCCCCCATCCAACGGAAGCTGGAGGAGGCCGGATTGCACTTCCACATCAAGGGACGCACGAAGTCCATCCACTCCATCTACCAGAAGATGAAGAAGCAGAAGTGCCCCTTCGAAGGCGTGTACGACCTCTTCGCCATCCGCGTCATCCTCGACTCGCCGCTGGAGAAGGAGAAGCAGGAGTGCTGGCAGGTCTACTCCATCGTCACCGACATGTACCAGCCCAACCCGAAGCGACTACGCGACTGGCTGTCCGTGCCCAAGAGCAACGGCTACGAGTCGCTCCACATCACCGTGATGGGTCCCGAAGGCAAGTGGGTGGAGGTGCAGATACGCACCGAGCGCATGGACGACATCGCCGAGCGCGGACTGGCCGCCCACTGGCGCTACAAGGGCATCAAGGGCGAGAGCGGGCTGGACGAATGGCTGACCTCCGTCCGCGAGGCGCTGGAGAACTCGGAGAGCGACCTTGAGGCGATGGACCGCTTCAAGCTGGAACTGTACGAGGACGAGGTGTTCGTCTTTACCCCCAAGGGCGACCTCTTCAAGCTGCCCAAGGGAGCCACGGTATTGGACTTCGCCTTCCACATCCACACGGCCTTGGGAAGCCGGTGTATCGGCGCGCGGGTCAACGGCAAGAACGTCCCCCTGCGCCACCATCTGCAGAGCGGCGACCAGGTGGAGGTGATGACCTCCGCCACGCAGACGCCCAAGCAGGACTGGCTGAACATCGTCACCACGTCGAAGGCGCGCACCAAAATCCGACAGGCCCTGAAGGAGATGGCCGCCCGCCAGACGGACTTCGCCAAGGAGATGCTGGAGCGCAAGTTCAAGAACCGCAAGATAGACTATGACGACGGCACGATGATGCGCCTCATCAAGCGCATGGGCTACAAGGTGGTGACGGACTTCTACCAGGCCGTGGCCGACGGCGCGCTGGACGTGAACGACCTCATCGACCGCTACGTGGAGCAACTCCACCGCGACACCGCCGACACGCGCGACGCCGCCATCTACCGCAGCGCCGAAGCCTTCAACCTGACACCCGCCACGCCCGACGAGGCCACGACGGGCGGCAAGGAAGACGTCTTGGTCATCGACCAGAACCTCAAGGGGCTGGACTACAAGCTGGCCCGCTGCTGCAACCCCATCTACGGCGACGACGTCTTCGGCTTCGTCAGCGTCACGGGCGGCATCAAGATACACCGCACGGACTGCCCCAACGCGCCGGAGATGCGCCAACGCTTCGGCTACAGGATAGTCAAGGCACGCTGGGCGGGCAAGTCCGAAGGCACGCAGTATCCCATCACCCTGCGCGTCGTGGGGCACGATGACATCGGCATCGTCACCAACATCACGTCCATCATCAACAAGGAGGACGGCATCACCCTGCGCAGCATCAGCATCGACTCCAACGACGGGCTGTTCAGCGGCAATCTGACCGTCATGGTGGGCGACACGGGACGGCTGGAAGCGCTCATCAAGAAACTCCGCACGGTGAAAGGCGTGAAACAAGTAACCCGTAACTGACAACCAGCCTCCCCGGAGGGCGTCAAATCGAGATAGGTATCTCGACCTCGCCGAGATAGGTATCTCAACCCTGTCGAGATAGGTATCTCAAACCTGCCGAGATAGGTATCTCGATTTGACCCCCTCCGGGAAGGCACAAATTCCCACAAAATGACCTCATGAGATACGACTACAAGAAACAACTCCGCAGCTTCCGCTACGCCTGGCAGGGCATCCGCCAATGCGTGGGGCGGGAGCAGAACCTCAGCTTCCACCTCATCACCACAGTCGTGGTCATCGGGGCGGGCTTCGCCTTCGGCATCACGCGGGGCGAGTGGACAGCCATCTGCCTCTGCATCGGGATGGTCATCGGCGCGGAATTGTTCAACACGGCCATCGAGCGGCTGGTGGACCTTGTGTCGCCCCAGCGCAACCCCTTGGCCGGGCAGGTAAAAGACATCGCCGCCGGGGCGGTGTTGGTGTGCGCCCTGGCGGCGATTGCCGTGGGATTGATTATCTTCGTGCCCTATCTGACACGCTTCTTCTTGTAATAAATGCGGGTAATGCAGAGATACATCGCCCCGGCCAACGCCATCCACGCGAAAGGCTCCCACAGGGGGAATGCCCCCACGGCCTGCGCGTATGCCACGCCGAACAGCAGGCCTGCATCCACAAACAGGTTGAACGTCACATTGCCCGTGGCCCGCTGGCAATGGTGGGACAGCTTGACAAACATACGCACCAGCCACGGAGCCAACACGGCCAGGAGGAACAGCCAGGCCATCCCGCCCTGCATGGGCAACACCAGCATCCCGCAAGCAAAGGCCAAGATGCCCACGTTCAGCCCCGGCAGGAGGGCACGCACCAGCAGGTAGCGGTCATTGCTCATCACCGGCAAGCCGATGGGCGCACGGAAAGGCACGTACATCCACGAAGCCGCCAGCACACCCGCCGCACCGGCCAGGACAGGCCCCAGCCAATGGTAGGTGCTGAGGGGCATCAGCCACAAGCCGGCCGTCCCGCCCACAACCATGCCCAGTCGGCTGACGAAGGCATAGACCATGTTGGCCCGCGTGCGGTTTCCCGTATGCACCACGTCGATGCTCAGCGTCAAGGCCGCCGACGTGGCCAGCCCGAAGCATATCCCGTGCAACAAGGCGAGTGCCATGTATTGGTGGGGCGTCGAGGCGTATGCATAACCGACAGCCACGAGCAGCATCCCCGCGAACGGATAGGCCAGCACGTGCCTGCGGCGGAACTTGTCCGCCAGCCAGGCGTTGAACGCCCCGGCCAACTGTATCCCTATCACGAACGGAAAGCAGATGTCCGCCGCCAGCCCCGAACGCATCAGGGGCAACAGCACCGCGTAGGCCGTGGCATAGAGCAGGAAACCCGACACGCACACCAGCCCGAAGTTGCGGTTGCACAGGGGCTTGTTGTCAATACTGCTCTTTCTCATTGGGGAAATCCAGGTTCTTCACATCGCTGACATAACGGCTGATGGCATCCGTCATCACCGTGTACAGGTCGGCATAGCGGCGCAGGAAACGGGGACGGAAGCCGTTGTTCATGCCCAGCATGTCCTGGGCCACCAACACCTGCCCGTCCACGTCGCCCCCGGCACCGATGCCGATGACGGGGATGGTCAGCTCGTGGGAGACGCGCCCGGCCAATGCGGCGGGAATCTTCTCCAACACCAGGCCGAAACAGCCTGCCTCTTCCAGCAGATGGGCGTCGCACACCAGCTTCTCGGCCTCGGCCTCGTCCTTGGCGCGGACGGTGTAGGTGCCGTACTTGTTGATGCTCTGCGGCATCAGGCCCAAGTGTCCCATCACGGGGATGCCCGCGCTGATGATGCGCTTCACGGTGCCGATGACCTCTTCGCCGCCCTCCAACTTCAGGGCGTCGGCGTGGCTCTCCTTCATGATACGGATGGCCGATGCCAGGCCCTCCAGTTCATTGCCCTGGTAGGAGCCGAAAGGCATGTCCACCACCACCATGGCACGCTTCACGCCGCGCACCACGCTCTTGCCGTGGTAAATCATCTGGTCGAGGGTGATGGGCAGGGTGGTCACGTTGCCCGCCATGACGTTGGAGGCGGAGTCGCCCACCAGGATGACGTCCACCCCGGCACCGTCCACGATCTGGGCCATGGTATAGTCATACGAGGTCAACATGGATATTTTTTCGCCCCTCTGCTTCATCTCTACGAGGCGATGGGTAGTCACTTTGCGATTGTCTTCTGAAATGTATCCAGCCATGATTATATAATGATTAATGTTTAATGATTAATGGTTAATGCGGCGCACATATCCTCGTAGGTGAAGCCCCGGAAGTCGTCTATCACGCAATGGCTCGACGAAGCGATGGCTTCGCGAGGGTTTGTCGTTGCCACACCGAACACAAACGCGCCCGAGGCCATGCCCGCCTTCAGCCCGTTGAAGGAATCCTCGAAGACGCAGGTATCGGCGGGCGAGGTGCCCAAGAGACGCATGCCCAACTGGTAGCAATCGGGGTCGGGCTTGGAGCGTTGGAAATGCTCGGCGGTGAGGATGCGGTCGAACAAGGCGGGAATCTCGGGGCGGTGGCGGTAGACGGCAGCCATCTTCTGCTCGTTGGAGCTGGTGACCACGGCGGTGCGCACATCGTGGCGGCGCAGGTCGGCCAGGAAATCCAGCACGCCGGGCACGTAGTCGTAGGTCATTCGGGACTCATATTGGTTCAAAGCCTCCGTCAGCCTGGTTTGCTCGGCAGGGTCGGTGAAGAACTTCTCGTAGATATAGGTCAGGGTCTGTCCCTTGATGCGGTGGCCGAAGTCCGGGTCGCCCAGGTACTCCTGCCCTATCTTGTCCCAGAAGAGGCTGTACTGCCCCTCGGTATCCACAATCACGCCGTCGAAGTCGAAAAGGACGGCCTTGCATACGGTGTTATCCATAAGTTTCCAATGCATTGTTGTTAAATCGGGCACAAAGGTCTGAAATCTATCTGACAGATGCAAGATATTTCGTACCTTTGCACGGTTTTTTATCCCAAGTCGACACTTATACATTATTATATATTATAAAGAGACATAAGCGTATGAACGAGAACAATCCACACCTCATGGGCACGGAGCCCATCGGCAAGTTGCTTTTGCAATACTCCATCCCGGCCATCATCGGCATGACCATCGTGTCGCTCTACAACATCATAGACAGCATCTTCATCGGTCACGGCGTGGGCGCCATGGCCATCGCGGGTCTGGCCATCACCTTCCCGATGATGAACCTGACGGCCGCCTTCGGCAACCTGGTGTCGGCGGGCGGCTCCACCATCTCGTCCATCCGCTTGGGACAGAAGGACATGACGGGCGTCAACAAGGTGCTGGGCAACACGCTGATGCTCTGCATCGTCAACTCCGTCATCTTCGGGGGACTGTCCTTCCTCTTCCTCGACCCCATCCTGCGCTTCTTCGGGGCGAGCGGCGAAACCCTGCCCTACGCACGAGACTTCATGCAGATTATCCTGGCGGGCACGCCCTTTGCCTACGTGATGATAGGCATGAACTACGTGATGCGCGCCACGGGCCATCCCAAGAAGGCCATGCTGACGTCCATGACCAGCGTCTTGGTCAACGTGATACTGGCCCCGCTGTTCATCTTCCAGTTCGACTGGGGCATCCGCGGCGCCGCCCTGGCCACGGTGTGCTCGCAGTTCATCGGCATGTTGTGGGTGCTGAACCACTTCCTGAACAAAAAGAGCGACATCCGCCTGCAACGCCCCTACCTCAAGCTGGAGCGGCGCATCGTGGGGGACATATTCTCCATCGGCATGTCGCCCTTCCTGATGAACGTCACGGCCTGCGTCATCGTCATCATCATCAACAACACCCTGAGCAACCACGGGGGCGACCTGGCCATCGGCTCCTACGGCATCATCAACCGCCTCTTGATGCTCTACCTGATGATTGTCATGGGCCTGACCATGGGCATGCAACCCATCATCGGCTACAACTTCGGCGCCCGCAAGCCCGAGCGGGTGAAGCAGACGCTGCGCCTGGCCATCACCTGGGGCGTGTGCATCACCACCAGCGGCTTCCTCATCTGCGAATTGTTCCCCCACGCCGTGTCGGCCGTGTTCACCAGCGATGATGTCCTCATCGACATGGCGGCGCACGGGTTGCGCATCTGTGTGGCGATGTTCCCGGTCATCGGGGCGCAGATAGTCATCGGCAACTTCTTCCAAAACATCGGCCTGGCCAAGATGAGCCTCTTCCTCTCCCTGACGCGCCAACTCATTTTCCTGCTGCCCTGCCTGCTCTTCTTCCCCGGCATCTGGGGTCTGGACGGTGTGTGGGTCAGCCTGCCCGTCAGCGACCTGCTGGCCTTCCTGACGGCGGTGGCGGCGTTGTTGTGGTATATGCGGAGGCAAAAGCGGGTGGTGACAGATTGACATAAGGATATTTTTTAGACATAAGAACATATATTTATTTTAGACATAGGAACAGAGAAACATATTTTCAAGTAGGTTTTTAAGGACATAGGAACATAAGAACATATTCTTAATAGACAGGAAGAAATGAAAAATACAGAGGATATTATCAGGACCATCATACGATGTGCTTCAAAAGTAAGAAGGCAACTGGCTGCAGGCTTTTTAGAATCAGTATACCAGAAAGCACTGACCATCGAATTGCAGGCATGTGGCTTGCAGGCGGAAATGGAATATCCCATATAGGTATATTACCGTGATATCGTAGTCGGAGAGTTCAAGGCAGACATTCTGGTGGAGCAACGAGTTATCGTAGAATTGAAAGCTGTCATGAATCTGCATCCCATGCACGAAGCCCAGTTGGTCAATTATCTCACAGCTACACACATAGACGATGGCCTCCTAATCAATTTCGGGGGAGAGAAGCTGGAAATCAAAAGGAAATACCGCATATATCGTCCCCCACTCCCTTAAAGGCATATCCCTATGCCCTATTAAAATATGTCCCTATGTTCCTATGTCCTTAAAAACCTACTTGAAAATATGTCCCTATGTTCCTTTGTCTAAAATAAATTTGTTACCTTTGCCCGTGAAACCCTAACTAAAACATCTTAATCTTATGAACGTACAAAGCATCGGAGAAAACGCCGGCATCGTTTGGAAACAGCTGGCAAGCGAACACCGCAAATGGGAATACGCTGAAGTGAAAGCGGGCACCGGCCTGGCCGACCGCGACCTGAACGCCGCCATCGGATGGCTGGCACGCGAAGGCAAAGTGGAAATCGAGGAAAGCAAGGTGGGACGCAAGACCATCATCTACCTCACGCTGTGCTACTACATCAGCTGACACACGCCTGTGGATAAGAACAAGGGGAGCTCCTCGCGGGGTTCCCCTTTTCTATGTTTTCAGACAAAGGAACATAGGGACATATCATAGATAAAGGGAAAGTCTTTTTCAGACATAGGAACATAAGAACATATTTTTCACGATGAAATGAAACGAATATGTCCCTATGTTCCTTTGTCCCAAAAATCACTCTGTCTTCAGGCTCTCCACCGGATTCTCGCCCGCTATGTGCCAAGCCTTGAGGACAACGATGCAGACAATGAGCACTGACAGCACCACGCCCAGCAAGACAAACCAGCCAGGAGACAGCAACACACTGTCCGCAAACTGCTGCATCCACTGCCCGGACACATACCACGAAGCCAACAGACCGATGACAATGGCAGGTAAAGCCACCCGGAGGATATCCACCGAAAACAACCGCAAGATGCCGCAAGCATCGGCACCGTTCACCTTGCGGATGGCAATCTCCTTCGAGCGGCGTTCGGTCTCGTCGCTGACGTAGCCGATAAGGCCTATCAGTACCATGAGGACGATGCACAGCGTCGTGACCCACACCATGTTGCGGAAGTGGGAGACGCTCTCGTTTTGCTGGCGGCGAATCTCCTGATAGGTCGTGAACTCCAGTCCCAAGTTGGGATAGGTCTCTGCCATGAAGGCATTCAGCTTCTTCAGGTTCTCGTCCAGCGGGGACTTCAGGCGGACGTTGAAGCAGCGCAGGCGGTCGCCCAAGATGAAGGAGGTGCAGGTCTGCTCCATGAAGAAGCCAATGTTGCGCACATCGTCCACCACGCCCACGATGACAGGCGGTTCCTCCAGCCCCGCCCAACCGGGAATGATGGGCAACTGCCGCCCGATGGCCGTATCGCCCCACTTCATCGTTTCCACCGTCGTCTTGCCCACCAGTGCCTCTCCCCGATGCCGGGGCCAAGAGCCTTCCAACAGCTTCAAGCCGGTCACTTCGGGGAAATCCTTGTCAATAACCATGAAGTGCAACGGGCAGATGAAGTTGCCTTGGTTGTCCGTCAGGCGGTTGGTGCTATAATGGGACAGCAGGTTATTTCCACTGACTGCCACCGCTTCCACGTAGGGCTCGCGACGGATGGCATCGGCTACACCTTCCATTCGGTCAAAGCTGCCGGACAGCAGGCCCACCGCCAGTCCCTCGGAGCGGAAGCCCACGCTGCGGCTCATCAGGTCGTGATACTGCCACACCGTGGTGAGCAGCAGCCCGCTGATGAAGGCCACGCCCACAAACTGCACGAACAGCAGCCCCCGCTTCCACGAACGCTTGCCATCGGTATAGCGGCGGAACACCTGCGTCACGGGAATCCGGGCATACAACCGTCCCGGCAAGAAGCCCGTCACCACAAACAACACTGCCACCAGCCCCAGCGGCACGTAAAGGGTCTGCCCCGTAAAGAGGTCTGCCAAACGACTGCCCAACAGGTCTTCCAGCGGGTCACTGAACATGACCATCAACAAGGCGGCACAAGCCATAGCGACCACCAGCAAGCATCCCGTCTCCCACAGACACATGCCCAGGATTTGTCCGCCCGTGGCTCCGTTGCACTTATGCACGCCCACCGCCTTGGCCCGGCGACTCATCGTGGCCACGGCGCTCAGCACATAGTTCATGGCCGAGACGAAGAAGATGGAGAAGCCCAGCACCGCCAAGATGACCAACCTCCGCGTGGTGTCCGGAAAAGAGCGGTACACCCGGTAGAGCGGCTGTACGCTGTATTCCGTCACCACGTCCTCGCCCAGATGGGTGTCGGTGTATTGCTCCACCGCCTTCTGCACCCGCTCGTTCATCCGCTCCACGTCCTCGGGGTGTTTCAACCGGAAGAGGACGGAGTAGATGTTGTTCGTCCCCCACGTGCCCTTGCCGAATCCCCAATCCATGAACGCCTGGGAGAGAATCATGTCGTTGGGCATGATGCTGTTACGGGGCACATCGGCATAGATGCCCCGGATGGTGACATTGAACAGCTTATCCACGGACAACTCACGGCCAATGGGATCCTCGTCGCCGAAAAGTTCCCGTGCCTTGCCCTGCGAGATGAAAGCGTTGCCCCGCAAGGCCAGGTCGTGCGGATTGCCTTGTATGATGGGCAAACCGGTAGTTTGGAAATAAAGCGTGTCCGCAAAGAGGACGGGGAAACTCTCCAGCTTCTTGTCCTCCAGGTAGAGGGTGGGTTGCCAGAAATTGCTGCTCAGGCTGGCACTCTCCACCAGTTCGGGCATGGCCTCCCACAGGTCGGCGGCAGCCGGCTGGTACGTGCCGTAATTGTATTCTTTCTCAGGGACGCCCCGGGTCACATCGCGCATCCGCAGCGTGACCAGCGTCTCCGGCTCCTCGTAGAAGCGGTCGAAACTCAGTTCGTAGGCTATCTGCGCGAAGAGCAGCACGCCCACCAGCAAGCCCAAAGTCAGCGACATCAGCTTGATGAAGGTGGACGAGCGGCCACGGCGCAGGGTTTGCATTGTATAGTATAGGTATCTCATAAATGATAATTTATCGGTTCGTTGTAGGGGCGGGGCTTGCCTCCGCCCTGCATAAGGGCGACCGCAAGGGTCGCCCCTACACGTTTGACTTTACCTTCATTCTCACAAGTCATTCCTCGTGTTCGCCACGATGCTTCCGTCGAACAGATGCACCGTGCGGTAGGCGAAGGAGGCATCGTGCTGCGAGTGCGTCACCATGACGATGGTCGTGCCCTCCTTGTTCAGTTCGGTCAGGAGGTTCATCACCTCGGCACCGTTCTTCGAGTCGAGGTTGCCCGTCGGTTCGTCGGCCAGGATGAGCTTGGGGTTGGTCACCACGGCACGGGCAATGGCCACGCGCTGTTGCTGTCCGCCGGAGAGTTGCTGGGGGAAGTGCTTGGCGCGGTGGCCGATGTTCATGCGGCGCAGGATGGCGTCCACCATCTGCTTGCGCTCCGCCGACTTGATGCCGAGGTACGTCAGGGGCAGCTCCACGTTCTCGAAGACGTTCAACTCGTCTATCAGGTTGAAGCTCTGGAAGACGAAGCCCAGCTTGCCCTTGCGGACGCGGGTGCGCTCCTTCTCCTTCAGGTTGGCCACTTCCTGGCCCAGGAGCTTGTAACTGCCCTCGGTGGGATTGTCCAGCAGGCCCAATATATTTAATAAGGTGGACTTGCCACAGCCCGACGGGCCCATGATGGCTACAAATTCGCCCTCTTTCACTTCGAGGTTGACGTGGTTCAGGGCCACGGTTTCCACTTCCGTCGTGCGGAAGACTTTGCTGATGTCATTAATCTGAATCATAATCGGTATGTTTTAATATTGCTTTATTCTACTTGATTGATAAGGTTCCAGTAGCGGTGGAACCGGGTTCCAGTGGCGGTGGAACCAAGTTCCAGTGGCGGTGGAACTGAGTTACCTGACGGAGGTTTATTCGTTCTTCAGGCTGAGCACCGGATTCTCGTTGGCGATGTGCCACGTGCGCCACAGGACGCAGGCGAGGATGACCAGCAGGTTGACCAATGCCACCAGCACATACACCGCCCATCCGCCGGGCACGGTGACGGAGAACATGTCCAGCCACAACCCGTTGACGTAGGCCGATGCGCCTACACCGATGAGCACCGCAGGCAAGGCCACCCAAAGGATGTCACGCCCCAGCAGTTCGAGGATGCCCCCGGCCTCCGCGCCGTTGACCTTGCGGATGGCAATCTCCTTGGAGCGGCGCTGCACCTCATCGGCGGTGTAGCCCAGGAGGCCCATCAGCATGATGAAGAACATGACGATGGCGGCCACCACCATGGCGTTGCGCAGGACACGGACGGGGTTGTTCAGACCTTCCACTTCCCCTTGGTAGGAGTAGATGTCGATGGTTCGGCCGGGATAGGCTTCGGCAGTGGCCTGCTGGAGTTTCAGGAGGTTATCGCCGAAGGGTTCTTTCAACTTGAAGTAGAGGCGGCCGTTCAGGTACTTCTGCACGTAGGCGATGTAGGGCGTGGGGTTGGAATAGAAGCCCTGTATCTGGAAGTCCTTCAGCAGGCCGACGACCTTCGAGGTGTGCCCCATGGAGCGAACGGTGCGACCCACCACGTCATCCTTGGGCCAGTGCATGAAGTCGGCAAAGGTCTCGTTGACGGCCACCTCGTCCCACCAGTTCGTGTTCCAACGCGGGGCACGTCCGGCCTGATAGGTCATACCCATGAAGGCATGGTAGTTCTCCGCCGTCTGGTCGAAGCGGGAGGAGAACAGCGACTGAGCGCCATCACCTTCTATCATCGTGCCGCTGTAGCCGTCTATCGGATTGCCCCCGCAGGTGACATCCTCCACGTAGGGCAGGCCGCGGAAGAAGTTCTCGGCGCCCGTATACTCGGCCTCATTCTCAAAGGCAATCCAGCTCGTGGCCACGCCCTCCGTGCGGAAGCCCATGTCCTTGTTCATCACATAGCTGTATTGCGCCGTCACCATCGCCATCACCCCGCAGATGAAGGCCACGCCGGCAAACTGCACGAAGAGCAATGGGCGCTTCCACCCTTTCTTTCCCTCGGTGTAGCGGCGGAACACTTGCGTCACGGGTATCCGTGCAAAGAGATGCCCCGGCAGCACGCCGCCCACCACGAAGAGCAAGAGCACCGTCAGGGCCGGCACCCAGGCACGTTGCCAGGTCAGCAGGTTGTGCAGGCGGGTGCTCGCCGTGTCTTCCACAAAGTCCTGGAAGGCAAAGAGCAAAAACGCCATCACGCAGAGGGACAACAGAATAATGAGTGCCGTCTCCGCCAGGAACATCCCGAAGATGCCCGCGCCGCTCGCCCCGCTGCACTTCTGTACGCCCACGGCCTTGGCCCGACGCGAGAGGGAGGAGATGGAAATGAGCGCATAGTTCAGCGCGGCAATGAACAAAATGGAAAAGCCCATGACCAGCAGGATGACCTTGGAGCGCTTCACCGCGTCGTAGCCGCGGTAGGTGTCGCGCAGCGGAGCAATCTTGGCCGCGTAGCCGTAGTATTTCTTGCTCTCCGCCGGACGGTACTTGTCCATCATGGCATCCAGGCGGCTGTTCACCGCCTCGGCATCCGCGCCCGGCTTCAGGCGGACAAATTGCGGATAGGAGTCTCCCCCGTCCCACGAATAGTTGCTCACCTCTGCCGCCCACGACGGGGGCAGGGAGATGACGGCATCGGCCTTCACCGTGGTGTTGTCCGGCAGGTCGGCGTAAGTGCCGCGCACGGTGAGGTCGCGTTTACGATTGTAGCTGATGACCTTGCCTATGGGGTCCTCTCCGCCAAACATACGCCGCGCCAAGGATTCGCAAAGGTAGATGACGTTGGGCTGCTGGAGGTCCTGCACGGGATTGCCCGTCAGCACCTCGATGCCCATCGTCTGGAAGAAGAGGGAGTCGGCGCAAATCTTCGGCTCGTCAAAGCGGGTGTTGCCATAGTAGAGCGGGTCGGAGGCCATCCAGCGGTTGGTGCAGGTGGCAGACTCCACCTGTTCGGGGAAGCTCTCGAAGATGGCACCCACCACGGGGCCGGAGTTCTGCTGCTGCCAGTCGTACTTCTCGCCCTTGACAGTGAACTGCGTCCACACCTGGTAGAGGCGGTCGTAGTCGTGGAAACACGTGTCATAACTCTGCTCGAACGCCACGCGGGAGAAGAGCAGGATGCTCATGGCCAGTCCCAAGCCCAGGGACACGACCTTCAGGAGATTGCTCCCCTTCGAGTGGAGCAGGGTCCGGATGATGTAATGGAATGATTGCATATCGTTTGGTTTTTTACTTGTTTTCCTGCCTGTCTCCATGCCAAAACCGTGCCAAAACAGTTATCCATCAGATACACAACCGATAAGCAAAACACGGCCTTTGCCGGAGTGTCTAATTTTTAGACAATGGTGTCTAATAATTAGACACTCGCCAGACATTTTTATCCACCCTATATGCAAATAGTCATGCTATTGTAACATTTGGTCAGATTATTATGCGTATCTTTGCACGACGAAATACATATTAGTATTTGTTTAACATTAATGTTTCATCTAAAACAGAAAGTATGAAAAGAAATTTGATGCATTTCCTGTTGTCAGCCCTGCTATGCGTAGGCAGCCTCGCCGCCTACGCGCAGAATGTCAAGGTGCGCGGCCAGTTGGTCGATGCCGAGACGGGCGAACCGCTCATTGGAGCCAGTGTCGTGGTGGAAGGCACCACGCAAGGCAGTGTGACCGACCTGGACGGCTACTTCACGCAGTCCGCACCGGCACGCGCCACTCTCGTGTTCTCCTACGTGGGATATAAGGAATACAAGCACCCGTTGGAAGGCCGGGGCACGAACCTGGACCTGGGCGTCATCCGCATGGAGCCGGACGCCATGCTGCTGAACGACGTGGTCATCACCTCCAGCATCGCCATCGACCGCAAGACGCCTGTGGCCGTGTCCAACGTGGAAGCCGTCTTCATCTCCGAGAAGCTGGGCACGCAGGAATTTCCTGAGATATTGAAGTCCACTCCCGGCGTCTACGTCACCAAGGACGGCGGCGGCTATGGCGACGCCAAGACGCGCGTCCGCGGTTTCGACACGGACAACGTGGCCGTGATGATCAACGGTGTGCCCATGAACGGCATGGAGAACCAGAAGGTCTACTGGTCCAACTGGGCCGGCCTCAGCGACGTGACCCGCACGATGCAGGTGCAGCGCGGACTGGGTGCCGCCAAGGTATCCTCGCCTGCTGTGGGCGGCTCCATCAACATTGTCACGATGGGCGCCGACGCCGAGAAAGGCGGCTCCGTGTCCTACGCCATGGGCAATGACGGATACAACAAAATCCTCTTCACCGTGTCCTCCGGCCTCTCCAAGAACGGCTGGGCCTTCACCCTGCTGGGCGGCAAGACGTGGGGCGACGGCTACATCCAGGGCACCGAGTTCGAGGGTTACAACTGGTTTGCCAGCATCACCAAACGCTTCAACGACAACCACCAGCTCTCGCTGACCGCCTTCGGCGCTCCCCAGTGGCACAACCAGCGCAACAGCGCCAACGGCCTCTCCATCAAGGAATGGCAACGCGTCAAGCAGTACATGGGCGACGACAGTCCCTACAAGTACAACCCCACCTTCGGTTATGACAAGTACGGACGCGCCCGGAACTCCTCGCGCAACCAGTATCACAAGCCCCAGATTTCGCTGAACCACCTCTGGCAGATTGACCACAAGTCCAGCCTCAGCACGGCCCTCTACGTGTCTATCGGCCGAGGCAACGGATACAGCGGCAACGGCGACAGCGAGCACCGCAGCCTGTGGTACGGCGCCACGGACGGCCTGGTGAACAACACCTTCCGCAAGCCGGACGGCACCTTTGCCTACGACGAGGTGCAGGAACTGAACGAACAGAGCCTCACGGGTTCGAAGATGATCATGGCCAAGGCGATGAACAACCATATATGGTACGGCCTGCTCTCCACCTACACCACCAAGTTCGGCGAATACCTGGACTTCTACGGCGGCATCGACTTCCGTTATTATAAAGGCCTGCACCAGAACATCATCACCGACCTGTACAACGGCGAGTACTTCGTGGACTCGTCCAACCGACGCAACATCCGTCCGGAGAACTATCCCGCAGCCGCCAACAACCCCGCCTACATCAACCAGAAGCTGAACGTGGGCGACGTCATCTACCGCGACTATGACGGCTTCGTGATGTCCGAAGGCGTATTCGCACAGCTGGAGTACAACCGCGACAAGCTCAACGCCTTCGTGGCCGGCGGCCTGTCCAACACGGGCTACTGGCGTTACGACCGCTTCTACTACGAGAAGTCCAAGGCAAAATCCGACAAGAAGAACTACCTGGGCGGAAACTTCAAGGGCGGCATCAACTACAACATCACGGACAACCACAACGTCTTCTTCAACGCCGGCTTCATCAGCCGCGCCCCGATGTTCGACAACTCCTTCATCGACTCGCAAAGCTCGCACCTGCGCAACCCGGACGCCAAGAACGAGAAAATCATGTCCTTCGAGCTGGGCTACGGCTTCCGCAGCACATTCCTGAGCGCCAACGTCAACGCCTACTACACCCGCTGGATGGACAAGTCCCTGTATGACAGCGACACGTACAACAAACAAGATGGTACCCTGGACACCTGGACGCTGAACATGACCGGCGCCAACGCCAACCACATGGGCGTGGAACTGGACTTCGTGGCCAAGCCCACCCGCTGGATGGACATCACGGGTATGTTCTCGTGGGGCGACTGGCGTTG
Source organism: uncultured Bacteroides sp. (assembly GCA_949292025.1). Taxonomy (GTDB): domain Bacteria; phylum Bacteroidota; class Bacteroidia; order Bacteroidales; family Bacteroidaceae; genus Bacteroides. Next base: position 48,773 of record CASEYC010000117.1, read on the forward strand.
GAACGGCACGGCCACCGGCTACTACTTCAACGGCAACAACCAAATCATGACCGACTTCAGCGGCGGCGTCCTCGAAGGCATGGAGAATGCCGAACAATACAAGGCCCGCATCAAGATGGACAATATCCACGTGGGCGGCTCGGCACAGACCACGGCGGCCCTGGGCGTCAACGTGCGCCCGATGAAGGGACTGCGCGTGGGCCTGGACTGGAACCTCTTCTTCCGCAACTATGCCTTCTATGACATCAGCGCGGGCAGCACCGGCTTCGGCGAGGAATACGTGGTGAGCGAACCGTGGGAAATCCCCGGCTACTGCACCTTCGACTTCAACGCCGGCTACACCTTCGACTTCGGCAAGACGAGCGCCACGCTGAGCGGCAACATCAACAACCTGTTCGACCAGGAATACATCGCCGACGCCCGCGACGGTTCCTCCCACTCCTGGGAGACGGCCACGCGCGTGTTCTACGGTTTTGGCCGCACCTACTCCATTCGCCTGAAGATCAATTTCTAAACCTTTAAGCATACGATTATGAACAAAAGATTGATATACAGCTTGTGTGCAGCCTCCCTCCTGCTGGCGGGTTGTGACTACAACGAAGAGAATTTCCCCGGCTACGACGAGGAATCCATCCCCACCAACGTGGCCAATATCGTCTACACGCTGACCGATGCCGACTACGAGGCCATCGGCGGCGGCGTGGCCACCAACAAGTATTTCTCGGCAGACGCCATGCCGGACGACTACCTGCCCAAATGGCTGGCTGACACCTACTATACGGCAGATGCCGGCTCGTCGGCCAACCTGACCTACCGCTTCAAGACCGTCTATCCGCACTACCAGAACATCCCCTACGAGCAGCTGACCGAAGAGGACTACACCGTCATCTACGGCACGGGCTACAACAACGCTACCTTCCTCAATGCCAGCAACGTAGGCCGCATGTACCGCATCCTCAATGCCAAGTATGCCGAACCTAAGAAGGACGACAGGGTGATGGTGGAATACCAGTACAGCGAAGATGGACAGCCCTCGCGCGGCGAGACCATCGTCTACTGGGACTTTGAAGACTTGGAAACAGGCGACATCGAATCCATGGAGGGCGGCTGGACCCTGAGCGCCAGCGGCGACACGTGGCAAGTGAAGGAATACAGCAACAACAAGTACCTGCAATTCACCGCCAACTATGCGGAAGCGGAAGCCGAGGCGTGGCTCGTCACTCCCGGCATCGCTATCAGCGAAAGCGGGCTGAACTTGGCCTGGGACGTGTGCGTAGGCTATTGGAATGCCGATTGCCTCAGCGTGCTCATCTCCACCGACTTCAACGGCAACGTGAAGACCGCCACCTGGACGGACGTGACCGACCGGTTCAACATCCCGCAGGAACCCACCGGCAGCTACGGCACCATGGCTTCGGCCGGCGTGATGTCCGTGGATGACTATGTGGGCAAGACCATCTACGTGGCCTACCACTATGTGGGCAACAAGCAGACGCCCGCCACCACAACCTACCAGATAGACAACATCATGGTGGCCAACGAAATTGCCGCCCCCGTGGAGACAGAGACGCGCTTCGCCCTCTACGAGTACACGGGCAATGGCTGGTATGAGTTCGAGAACTCCAATCACGCCATCTGCCTCTCCATGGCCGACTATGAGGAAATCGGCGGCAACCCGGGCAAGTATTACAACTTCGACAGCAATGCACCCGCCCAGGCCTATATGCCCCAATTCCTGGCCAAGCACGCCGGCTATGCACTGGACGGCGACACCTGCACGGTCATCTTCCGCCAATACAGCGGAGGCAACTCGGTGGGCAACGAGCAGTATGTCTACCACGCCGCCACCAACCTGTGGAGCTACTGCGACCTCGTCCGCGAGGAGACACGCCCCTACGGCTTCAACGGTTCGGAGTGGAACTACAACCCCAGCGTGACCATCACCCTGCAAGTGGGCAAGAACATTGCCGAATCCGCCACGTTCTACCAAGCCATCGTGGACTGGGTGGCCGACAACTATCCTGAATATGTGACTTCGTATGGCAACAACGAGTACTACTTCGGCAGCTCGGCCTACCAGAACAACTTCGACTTCCGCGTCAGCGCATGGCAGGGCCAAGGCACTTATCCCGGCATGGCAGGCGAGGACCTGACAAAGATCATGTGGGAACGCCTGCCCGAGTCCTTCCCGCACGCACTGGAAGTCCTCTATCCCAATGCGGCTCCGGTGGACGGCATGGACGTGATCTACACCATCAACTTCGGCATCTACGACGGTGCGGGCACCACGACCTACACCATCCAGTACAAGGTCGTAGGCCAAGGCCAGTTTGAATATGTGGAAGGCTCCTTGAAAGCTGTAGAATAATCCTGTTTTTAACTTATATTAGGCGCGAATTACGCGGATTCCACGGATTTTTCTTTTTATTTTCCGTGCAATTCGCGAAATTCGCGCCTGTTTTATAAGCTCAGTTTATATGATGATACGAACCAAACTCTCCCTGCTTTGCCTGCTGTTCATGCTGGCAGCTTGTGGCGGCGATGACACGCCCGCCCCGACTCCTCCCGTCACTCCTCCCGAGGAACCGGTCGATCCACCCGTTGAGGACGATGACACCAACCTCAATGGCAACCAGGCTGATGATGCCCATCCCTTCGTCACGGACTATGCCATCCCCCGCCTCAACGCGGCCAATGCGTACGTAGAGCACACCGTCTCCTACCGCGAGCAGGAAATCCTGAACTACGCCCTCGAATGGGTGGACGACAAACGCCACGCCGCCTGGGTGGCCTTCAGCTTCGACAGCGAGACCTGCCAAAAGAACGTGAACCGCACCGACGAATGGCTGCCCGACCCCTTCGTCCCCACCAGTCCCCAGGAAAGCGACCACAAGAGCGACGGCTTCGACAAGGGTCATCTTTGCGCCTCGGAAGACCGCGTGTATAACCGCACAGCCAACGAACAGACCTTCTACTACACCAACCTCAGCCCGCAGATGACCTCCTTCAACGGCGGCTATTGGGTGACTTTCGAGAAGCTGGTGCAGACCTGGGCACGCTCCGGGCGGTATGACAAGCTGTATGTCACCAAGGGAGGCACCGTCAATGACCTGCTCGTCAACTTCACCGGCACGCAAAACGCCGCCGACGGACGCAAACCCCAGACGGATGCCAACGGCCTGACCCGCCACGGACTGGCCTGTCCGCACCATTACTTCATCGCCCTCCTGGCACAGAAAGGCGAAGGCGAGGACTTCCAAGCCATCGGCTTCCTCGTGGAGCACCGGGACGATTACGGCTACGACAACGACCACCAAGCGCCTGTTGATGTAGTCCCCACCCATGCCCTCAGCATCGACGAACTGGAGGAAAAGACCGGGCTGGACTTCTTCTGCAACGTGCCCGACGCAGTGGAAGATGCAGTGGAGGCCGCATACGATGCAGATGCCTGGGAATGGAATATCACCGAAACCTCTTCCGTTTCACAAAAAAACAAGTAACACCAAACAATATGCCACACACCCGACAAGAACAGATGGAAGCCTTCGGACGCTTCCTTGACATACTCGACGAACTGCGCGAGAAATGTCCGTGGGACCGCAAACAGACCAACGAGAGCCTGCGTCCCAACACCATTGAAGAGACCTACGAACTGTGCGATGCCCTGATGCGCGACGACAAACAGGACATCTGCAAGGAACTGGGCGACGTGTTGCTGCACGTGGCCTTCTACGCCAAGATAGGCAGCGAGAAGGGCGACTTCGACATCAAGGATGTCTGCGACCGCCTCTGCGAGAAGCTTATCTTCCGCCATCCCCACGTCTTCGGGGAAGTGCAGGCCAACACCGCCGAACAAGTCACCGAAAACTGGGAGCAACTGAAACTGAAGGAGAAAGGCGGCAACAAGACCGTATTGAGCGGCGTGCCCGCCGCCCTGCCCTCCCTCATCAAAGCCTACCGCATCCAGGACAAGGCACGCAACGTGGGCTTCGACTGGGAAGAGCGCGAGCAGGTGTGGGACAAGGTGAAGGAAGAAATCCAGGAGTTCCAAGCCGAAGTGGCCCACCTGGACAAGGAGAAAGCCGAAGCCGAGTTCGGCGACGTGCTCTTCAGCCTCGTCAACGCCGCCCGCCTCTACAAAATCAACCCGGACAACGCCCTGGAGCGCACCAACCAGAAGTTCATCCGCCGCTTCAACTACCTGGAGGCACACACCATCCGGGAAGGCAAGAACCTGCACGACATGACCCTGGCCGAAATGGACAAACTCTGGGAGGAAGCCAAGGCGTTGGAAAGGGAAGAAAAGGAAGGCAAATCCTAAACGCCCTCTTTGGCAAGCTAAAGTCCCTCTTTAGGACGCCAAAGTGCCTCTTTGAAGAGCACAAAGTGCCTCTTAAAGACCCACAAAGTGCCTTGTTGAGATTACAAAAAGCCGCATTCGGGAATGCAAATCGACAAAAATGCCTCCCGGATGCGGCTTTGCCTGTATTTTATGCGCGAAATATTTCGGTATCTTGGAAGAAATTCCTTTCTTTGTGGGACATATTGGGCGTTGGCAACAAGGCCCTCAATCAATTTTAATTTTACCGTTATGAAGATTTCACACATTGAACACCTGGGCATCGCCGTGACAAGCATCGAAGAAGCCCTGCCCTACTACGAAAATGTACTTGGGCTGAAATGTTACAACATTGAGACCGTTGAAGACCAAAAAGTTAAGACTGCCTTCCTGAAAGTGGGCGAAGTAAAAATCGAGTTGCTGGAGCCGACATCGCCGGAGAGCACCATCGCCAAGTTCATCGAGAAGAACGGCGGCAAAGGCGGCATGCACCACTTGGCTTTCGCCATCGAGGACGGCGTGGCCAACGCACTGGCTTACGCAGAAGAGAAAGGCGTGCGCCTCATCGACAAGGCTCCCCGCAAAGGTGCCGAGGGACTGAACATCGCCTTCCTGCACCCGAAGTCCACGCTGGGCGTGCTGACGGAACTCTGCGAGAAACCCGAATGACATTTTCAGAGGAACTAAACCAGACTTCAATCCTAAAAAAGAATAGAAAATGAGTAACCAACTGGAAAAAATCAAAGAACTCATTGACCGCCGCGCGGCAGCCCGCCTGGGCGGTGGCGAAAAAGCGATAGCCAAACAACACGATAAAGGCAAATATACAGCCCGCGAACGCATCGCCATGCTGCTGGACGAAGGCAGCTTCGAGGAAATGGACATGTTCGTGGAGCATCGTTGCACCAACTTCGGCATGGACAAGAAGCACTACCCGGGCGATGGCGTGGTGACAGGCTGCGGCACCATCGACGGCCGACTGGTCTACATCTTCGCACAAGACTTCACGGTATCAGCCGGTTCCTTGTCCGAAACCATGTCACTGAAAATCTGCCACATCATGGACAAGGCCATGAAGATGGGCGCCCCGGTCATCGGCCTGAACGACTCGGGCGGCGCGCGCATCCAGGAAGGCATCAACGCCCTGGCCGGCTATGCGGAAATCTTCCAGCGCAACATCCTGGCTTCGGGCGTCATCCCGCAGATTTCCGGCATCTTCGGCCCCTGCGCGGGCGGTGCCGTATATTCCCCGGCTCTGACGGACTTCACGCTGATGATGGAAGGCACTTCCTACATGTTCTTGACCGGCCCGAAGGTGGTGAAGACCGTGACCGGCGAAGACGTGACGCAGGAAAACCTGGGCGGCGCCAGCGTACACTCCAGCAAATCAGGCGTAACCCACTTCACGGCTGCCACCGAAGAAGAAGGCCTCAAACTCATCCGCAAGCTCCTGAGCTACATTCCCCAAAATAACCTCGAAGAACCTCCCTACATCGACTGCACAGACCCCATCGACCGTCTGGAAGACTCGCTGAACGAAATCATCCCCGACAATCCCAACAAGCCGTATGACATGTACGAAGTCATCGGCGCCATCATCGACAACGGCGAGTTCCTGGAAGTGCAGAAAGACTATGCCAAGAATATCATCATCGGCTTCGCCCGCTTCAACGGACAATCCGTGGGCATCGTGGCCAACCAACCCAAATACCTGGCCGGCGTATTGGACAGCAATGCCTCGCGCAAGGGTGCCCGCTTCGTTCGTTTCTGCGACGCCTTCAACATCCCCATCGTTTCGCTGGTAGACGTGCCGGGCTTCCTCCCCGGTACGGGACAGGAATACAACGGCGTCATCCTGCACGGCGCCAAGCTGCTGTATGCTTACGGTGAAGCTACGGTGCCCAAGGTGACGGTGACGCTCCGCAAGTCCTACGGCGGCTCGCACATCGTGATGAGCTGTAAGCAACTGCGCGGCGACATGAACTACGCATGGCCCACGGCCGAGATTGCCGTGATGGGTGGTGCAGGTGCCGTAGAAGTGTTGTATGCCCGCGAAGCCAAGGAACACGAGAATCCCGCCCAGTTCCTGGCAGAGAAAGAAGCCGAATACACCAAGCTGTTCGCCAACCCGTACAATGCCGCCAAGTATGGCTACATCGACGACGTCATCGAGCCGCGCAACACGCGCTTCCGCATCATCCGCGCCTTGCAGCAGTTGCAGACCAAGAAACTGTCGAACCCGGCCAAGAAGCACGGGAATATTCCTCTTTGATCGAACCATTAAAATATGTAGAAAATGAAGAAAGCAAACATAGGAATATTCTTTTCAGTGCTGTTGACGCTGGGCATCTGCTCGTCGTGCACCCAAGACGCGGAGAGCAAGCTGTTGCTGAACGAAGTGCTGGTGGACAACCAGACCAACTTCCAAGACGACTACGGCATCCACAGCGCATGGATTGAGATATTCAACAAATCATACGGGTCGGCCAACTTGGCAGGCTGCTACTTGAAGCACAGCAGCCAGGCGGGCGACACGGCTGTCTACTTCATCCCCAAAGGCGACGTGCAGACGCAGATTCCCCCGCGCCAGCACGCTTTGTTCTGGGCAGACAACAAACCCAACCGGGGCACCTTCCACACCAACTTCCTGCTGGAAGCGGACAAGGACAACTGGATAGGCCTCTATGACTCCGGCCGCAACCTGTTGGACCAAGTGACCATCCCCGCCGGAACCTTGGGCGCCGACCAGTCGTATGCCCGTGTGGACGATGCCGCCGCCGAATGGGAAGTGAAAGACGAATCTCCCGAGAAATACGTCACACCCAGCACCAACAACAAGACGCTGGACAAGAACGTGAAGATGGACAAGTTCGAGCAGCACGACAGCATCGGCATCGGCATGTCCGTCACCGCCATGCTTGTGGTGTTCATCGGGCTTATCCTGCTCTACGTCTCCTTCAAGCTCATCGGCAAGGCATCCGTGCGCCTGCGCACCACCCGCGCCATGAGAGCCAAAGGCATCACCGACCGTGACGAAGCGAAAGAGAAAATGCTGGGACACGCCCCGGGCGAAGTCTATGCCGCCATCGCCATGGCCTTGCACGAGGTGCAGAACGACGTGCACGACGTGGAAGAGACGGTGCTCACCATCACCCGCGTCAAGCGAAGCTACTCGCCCTGGAGTTCGAAGATCTACACCCTGCGCGAGACGCCCCAGCACACGCCGCACAAGAAGTAAAGTGTAAACATCATTAAATCTGATAAAACAATGAAAGAATATAAATACAAAATCAACGGAAACCTCTACAAGGTGACTGTAGGAAACATTGAAGACAACATTGCCGACGTGGAAGTGAACGGCACCCACTACAAAGTGGAGATGGAGAAGGCACCGCAACCCAAACCCGTAGTGGTGAAGCCCGTGGTGCGCCAACCCGCCACCACGCCGGCTCCCCAGGCCACCCAGGTGAACAAACCTGCCGCCGCTCCCAGCAAGTCGGGCGTGAAGTCCCCGCTGCCGGGCGTCATCCTGGAAATCAAGGTGAACGTGGGCGATGCGGTGAAGAAGGGACAGACCGTCGTCATCCTGGAAGCCATGAAGATGGAAAACAGCATCAACGCCGACAAGGACGGCAAAGTGACCGCCATCAACGTCAAGCCGGGCGACTCCGTGCTTGAAGGTACTGACCTCGTAATCATTGAATAGTATGGGAGAATTTGTCAGTTTCTTAAGCCAAAACCTGGCCGACTTCTGGACCTACACGGGCTTTGCCAACGCCACCGTGGGCCATGTCATCATGCTGCTGGTGGGCCTGTTCTTCATCTACCTGGCCGTCGCCAAGGAGTTTGAACCCATGCTGCTCATCCCCATCGGCTTCGGCATATTGGTCGGCAATATCCCCTTCAACATGGAGGCTGGCTTGCAGGTCGGCATCTATGAGCAAGGGTCTGTGCTCAACATCCTCTATCAGGGCGTCACGTCCGGCTGGTATCCGCCGCTCATCTTCCTGGGCATAGGCGCCATGACGGACTTCTCGGCACTGATATCCAACCCCAAGCTGATGCTGATCGGCGCAGCCGCCCAGTTCGGCATCTTCGGCGCCTACATGATTGCCTTGGCCGTAGGGTTCGACCCGATGCAAGCTGCCGCCATCGGCATCATCGGCGGTGCAGACGGTCCCACGGCCATCTTCCTGTCGTCCAAGCTGGCTCCGAACCTGATGGGCGCCATCGCCGTGTCCGCCTACTCGTACATGGCCTTGGTACCGGTCATCCAGCCGCCCGTGATGCGTCTGCTCACCACGAAGAAAGAACGCCTCATCCGCATGAAGCCGCCCCGCGTGGTGTCCCACACGGAGAAGGTCATCTTCCCCATCGTGGGCCTGTTGCTGACGTGCTTCCTCGTACCCTCCGGCCTGCCGTTGCTGGGCATGTTGTTCTTCGGCAACCTGCTGAAGGAGAGTGGCGTGACCCGTCGCCTGGCCAACACGGCCAGCGGCCCGCTGATTGATACCATCACCATCCTGCTGGGCTTGACGGTAGGTGCCTCCACCCAGGCTTCCGAGTTCCTGACCACGGACTCCATTTGGATTTTCGCCCTCGGTGCCATCTCGTTCTTCATTGCCACAGCTTCGGGCGTGTTGTTCGTCAAGTTCTTCAACCTCTTCTTGAAGAAAGACAACAAGATCAACCCGCTCATCGGCAATGCAGGCGTGTCCGCCGTGCCCGACTCGGCCCGCATCTCGCAGATTGTAGGTCTGGAATATGACCCGACCAACTACCTGCTGATGCACGCCATGGGCCCGAACGTGGCAGGTGTCATCGGTTCGGCCATTGCCGCAGGTATCCTGTTGGGCTTCCTGATTTAAGTCTTTGAACATTGATTACCGGAGAAGGCGCGGATTGCACGGAGAAATCCGCGCCTTTTTGTTTCCTTATCATTCATCTATATATAACTATAAATAGGAATTTAGTTTTGGCGCGAATTACACGGATGGACGCGGATTTATTATTTGTATAACCAATGGAATCCAGCGTTTTACAATGAAAAGATTATCCGTGAAATCCGCGTAATCCGCGCCAAAAACGCCGATAAATTATCATTTAATTTTGTACACCACTTATGAAAAAGAATCTTTTACTTTCCGGCGTGCTGGGCCTGTTGGCACTGGGCACGCTCCAGGCACAGGACTTCCGCCTAAGCCCCCTTCCCCAAGTGTATGAAGCGCAAGAGGACAGCATCGGCATCCCGACGCAATACCACTTGCAGACTTCGCTGGAGGCCACCTCTCCAACCCTGACCTTGCTGCGCAACCTGCTTCCGGGCGAGACCCAAGGAGCCAAGTTCCAAATCCGCATCGGCATCCGGGGCGACAAGAGTGTCAAGAAGTTCAATCGAGACATTCCCCAACAGGCCGAAGGCTATTACCTGAAGATAGACAAGAACAACATCGTCATCGCCGCCAACGACGAACGCGGCGCCTACTACGGTGTGCAGACCTTGGCACAGCTCCTCACCTTGGGCAAGCTCCCGATGGTGGAGATCACGGACTATCCCGACATTCCCTACCGCGGTGTGGTGGAAGGTTTCTACGGCCAACCCTGGAGCCACGAGGCACGCCTCAGCCAGTTGGACTTCTACGGACGCAACAAAATGAACGTCTACATCTACGGTCCCAAGGACGACCCTTACCACAGCACGCCCAACTGGCGCAAGCCCTATCCCGAAAAGGAAGCCAAGCAATTGCAGGAACTGGTGGAACGCGCCAAGCAGAACAACGTCATCTTCTACTGGGCCATCCATCCGGGACAGGACATCAAGTGGAACGACGAGGATCGCGACCTGCTCCTGAAGAAGTTTGAAAGCATGTACCAACTGGGCGTGCGCGGCTTTGCCGTCTTCTTCGACGATATCAGCGGTGAGGGCACCAAGGCGGACAAGCAGGCCGAACTGCTGAACTACATCGACGAGCACTTCATCCAGGTGAAGGACGATGTGTCGCCCCTCATCATGTGTCCCACGGAATACAACAAGTCGTGGACCAACCTGAAAGGCGGCTACCTCACCACGCTGGGCGAGAAGCTGAACCCCGACATCCAGGTGATGTGGACGGGCGACCGCGTGGTGGCCACCATTGACAAGCAGACGATGGAGTTCATCAACCCGCTGATCCAGCGCAAGGCATACATCTGGTGGAACTTCCCCGTGTCCGACTATGTGCAGGACCGCATCCTCATGGGACCCGTCTACGGCAACGGCACGGACATCAAGGACGACATGACCGCCTTTGTCTCCAACCCCATGGAACACGCCGAGGCGTCGAAGATTGCCCTCTATGGCGTGGCCGACTACACCTGGAACCTGGAAGACTATGACAGCCAGCAGTCCTGGGAGCACGCCCTCCGCGTCCTCATGCCCCGCAACGCAAGCTACCTGCGGACTTTCGCCATCCACAGCTCGGACTTGGGCAAGAACAACCACAAGCTCCGCCGCGAGGAGTCGCAGAACATCCGGCCTGCCCTGGAAGCCCTCTGCAAGAGTTATAAAGAAAGCGGAAAGATGGACAAGGAAGCCTTTGCCCAAGTGCGGAAAGAGTGCGAGGCCATCTGCGAGGCGGCCGACAAGCTGATTGTCTCCGACGAGAATCCCGCCCTCTTGGCGGAAATCACCCCGTGGCTCATCTACTTCAAGCAACTGGGCCTGTACGGACAAGCCGTGTTGCACGCCCTGGAAGTGAAGCAGGAAGGCAAGCAATGCGTGAAGTGCGCCTTGGAGAAGGCCCGCCTCCAGCGCACATGGATGGAGCAGACCGGCAAGCACCTCAACGAGAAGGCCACCCAGCCCGGCGTGAAGTGCGGAGACAGATACCTGTTGCCCGCCTTTGACAAACTGCTGGAAGCAGCATCCAAGTAAGGCACTATCCGAAGAAGAAGGTGTTCCGAAACATTCCTTTTTGTTTTGGAGCACCTTCTTTCTGTCACCGCCAAAGCGGAAGTTTCGCACCACGCTGATTTCATATTGATATACATTTATCCTTACATCGCGCATTATCCGGACACCAAGCAGCCTTTGCCCGTCCCATACCACATCGTCCCAAAATCAGAGCAAATTCGCTGTAAAACCGATATTTCTCCCATAAAACATAAGAGGGATAACGGAGGGATAACGAAGGGATAACGGAGGGATAAGAGAGAAAGAACGGGAAGACAAGGATGAAACAGCCAAGAGGCATCAACGAGGGATTTAATAAATATAATAAACAAATAGATTAAAAATCCAGAAGATATGAAGAATGAATACTTGCAATCGCTTACCAAAGACGAGCTGATCCACCTGATTGAAGATTATTCCAAAAACTGGCTGGCCATGGACGGCGTGTGGTTTCAATCCATTGAGCAGACACACGGGATGGACGAGGCGATGTATCACGACGGCGAAGCATGGAAACGCTTCACGGTCATCGAAGCCAGACGTATCAAGCAATTCTTGGGCTTGCCGGAACATCCGGGACTCCAAGGTCTCGCCTCCGCCCTGCGCTTGCGTTTCTATGCCAACCTGAACGAAGCGGACATCCTTATGGAAGACGAAGGGAAGACTTTGGTCTACCGGACAAGGGAATGCCGTGTGCAAAAGGCGAGAGAGCGCAAACAGATGCCTTTCCACCCTTGCAAGCCCGTAGGCGAAATAGAATATGCAGGCTTTGCCCGCACGATAGACGACCGAATCACGTGCGAATGCCTGAGCTGTTTCCCCGAAGTGACCGACCCTACGTGTTGCTGCGCCTGGCGTTTCCGGCCGAGGGAATAGAAAACAAGTTTTCCCAAAACATACCTAACGGAACGGATATTTTTGTTACTTTTGCACGCAAATGACCCAAACAATGAATCAGCAGCCCCTTACCTCTGCCCCCAGCCTGCGCTTCCGCCGATGGAGCCGAAAGGCATACGCCCCCTTTGCCAGCGTGGGACGGCACGTCACCATTGGTTGTGTACACAAGGGCATAGCCGACCGTTCCTTGGCCAAACAGATGGGCACAGGCATCAAGGCGGGTTGCAGCGAAGACGGACAAGCCCTTTGGAGCCCGTGCGGAGGCAGTCCCGATGATGCCCCACCGGACCTCTGCATGACGGACATACAGGAGCTGAACATGAACGAGATACGCTCATCGGTCAGGGCGGACGCATACCGAAAATACTTTTCGACGTGGACAACGTATGCGCATCCCCCTGACCTGGCAGGCATCCTTCTGAAATCTTTTCCGGAGGAGCCTGCCTTTTTCATGCCTTGTCCCCCAACCGGTCCACGCCAAACTTTAACCCCAAAACGACAATGTTATGACCCTGAACGAACTGAAAAACCGTGTCCTCTCCGGCGGACACCTCACTCCCGATGAAGCCCTCTTCCTGGCCCATAGCAATGACCGGGAAGCCCTCTACGAGGCAGCGCACGACATCACCCGGCAAATGGCAGAACGTCGCCCCGACTTTTGCTCCATTATCAATGCCCGCTCAGGCCGGTGTCCGGAAGATTGCAAATGGTGTGCCCAATCCGCCCGCCACCACGCCCAAGCCGAGGTGTACGACCTGGTAGACAAGGACGAATGCCTGAGAATAGCCCGCCTGCACGAGGCACAAGGCATCGGCCGCTTCTCGCTTGTCATCAGCGGGAAACGGCCTTCGCCTGCCCTGTTGGAACGAATATGCGACACCGTGCGCCACATCAGGCAGCATACCTCCATACAAATCTGCGCCTCCCTCGGCTTGGTGGACGAACAGGGAATGCTGGCACTGAAAGAGGCTGGTGTGACCCGCTATCATTGCAACCTGGAGACAGCCCCGTCGCATTTCCCCACCCTCTGCACCACGCACACCCAAACGGAAAAGGCAGCCACCCTTCGCGCCGCCCGCAAGGCTGGATTGGAGGTGTGCAGCGGGGGCATCATCGGCATGGGCGAGACGATGGAGCAACGCATCGAACTGGCCTTCACCCTCCGCGAGCTGGACGTCCCCTCCATACCTATTAATATATTGGCCCCCATTCCCGGCACGCCTTTGGAAAACCAGCCGCTCCTGAGCGACGAGGAGATACTGACCACCATAGCCCTCTTCCGCTTCATCCATCCCCGTGCTGCCTTGCGTTTTGCCGGAGGTAGGAAACGGCTCGCCAAAGAGGTGCAACGGAAAGCCGCCTACATCGGCATCAACGCCGCCATCACGGGCGACCTGCTCACCACCACCGGCTCTACCGCCACGGAGGACCACCGGCTGATGCAAGAGGCAGGATACGTCATGGACGACACCCTCTTCGACCGCCTGCACCTGTGGCATCCTTACACTTCCACCAGTCATCCCCTGCCTGTCTACGAGGTGGAGCGTGCCGAAGGGGCCATCCTCACCCTCAAGGGAGGGAAACCGTTGGTGGACGGCATGTCCTCCTGGTGGTGCGCCATACACGGATACAACCGCCCTGAACTGAACGAAGCCGCACAGGAGCAATTGGCCCGAATGTCCCACGTGATGTTTGGCGGACTGACGCACGAGCCTGCCATTGAGTTGGCCCGTCTCCTCCTGCCCTTGGCGCCTCCCTCGATGCAGAAGATATTCTATGCCGACTCAGGCTCGGTGTCCGTCGAGGTAGCCCTGAAGATGGCCGTGCAATACTGGCAAGCGCTAAGCCTATCTGCACCGGGACGTAGCCACCTCGGCAAGAAGCAGAACTTCATCACCATCCGCAACGGCTACCACGGGGACACCTGGAACGCCATGTCCGTGTGCGACCCTGTCACCGGGATGCACTCCCTCTTCGGCTCTTCCTTGCCTGCCCGCTGGTTTGCACCGCAACCCCACTCCCGCTTCGGGGGCGAATGGGATATGGAAGACATCACTCCCCTGCGCAACCTCATAGAATCCCATGCCGACGAGTTGGCTGCCCTTATTCTCGAGCCCGTGGTACAAGGGGCAGGCGGGATGTGGTTCTATCATCCGCAATACCTGGTGGAAGCCGCACGCCTCTGCCGTGAACATAATCTCCTGCTCATCTTCGACGAGATTGCCACGGGCTTCGGACGGACAGGCAGACTCTTTGCCTGGGAACATGGCGGGGTAGAGCCGGACATTATGTGCATCGGCAAAGCACTGACCGGTGGCTATATGACCATGGCTGCAGTGCTGACCACGAACCGCGTGGCAGATACCCTCTCGGCATACGCACCGGGCGTGTTCATGCACGGGCCGACGTTCATGGGCAATCCGCTGGCATGTGCCGTGGCTTGCGCTTCCATCCGCCTGCTCACCTCGCCGGAGTATGATTGGCAAGGAAAAGTGAGCCGCATCGAACGCCAACTGCAAGAAGAACTGATGCCTGCGCGGGACTTGCCCCATGTGGAGGATGTCCGCGTATTGGGTGCCATCGGTGTCATCGAACTGAAACGCCCCGTGGACATGGCGCGAATGCAACACCGCTTCGTGCAGGAAGGCATCTGGGTACGCCCCTTCGGACGCTTGGTCTATGTGATGCCACCGTATGTCATCGAACCGGAGCAGTTGACAAGGCTGACACGGGGACTTGTGAAGATTGTAAGAGAAATAGGAATTTAGCGGCCGGAGGCCGCCGGAGAAGTTATAGGAGTTAAAGAAGTTATCACTTCGCTTCGCTCCGTTAGAAGTTAAAGCCAATACCTTGTGTATGACATACATACAAATCGCCGGACTAACTATTGGCTTTAACTTCTGAGTCCGCCTTGGCGGACGATAACTTCTTCTAACTCCTTAACTCCTCAAAAATAAATTATCATTTAATAAATGGAAAATCCATACGATTATATGCAGACCGCCTTGGACGAACTATCCGCCCAAGGCAACCTGCGCATCTTGCCCCACGCCTTGCACGAAGGCCGTTACCTGTATGCTGCAGGACAGAAGATGCTGAACCTATCGTCCAACGACTACCTGGGCTTGGCCGCCGACCTGGAGCTTCGCACCCGCTTCTTGGAAAGCCTGACGCCTGAAGACTTCCTGCCTTCATCCTCTTCGTCCCGCCTCCTGACGGGAAACCACCCGGCCTTCGACGAACTGGAAACGGCCTTGGCACGCCTCTACGGCGCAGAGTCCGCCCTTGTCTTCAATAGCGGCTACGATGCCAATACGGGCATACTCCCTGCCATCGCCATGCAGGACGACCTCATCCTGGCCGACAAGCTGGTGCACGCCAGCCTCATTGACGGGATGCGCCTGAGCCGTGCCCATTGGCTCCGCTTCAAGCACAACAACGTCAAACATTTGGAACGCCTCCTTGCGCTGAATGCTTCCAACTACCGACACGTCATCATAGTTACCGAAAGCCTGTTCAGCATGGACGGCGATGAAGCGCCCCTCCGGGAACTGGTCCGTCTGAAGCAACTTTATCCCAACGTCCTGCTCTATGTGGACGAAGCCCATGCTTTCGGCCTTCGCGGGCCACGCGGACTGGGCTGCTGCGAAGAGCAAGGGTGCATCGGCGAAGTGGACTTCCTGATGGGCACCTTGGGAAAAGCCGCAGCCTCCGCCGGGGCTTTTGTGATATGCCGACGGGTGATACGCGACTACCTGGTGAACCACGTGCGCCCTTTCATCTTCACCACCGCCCTGCCGCCCGTCATTGCCAAGTGGAGCCGGCACGTGCTCCATCTCTTGCCCGAGATGGGCGAAAGACGCCAACGATTGGACCAGCTTGCCCGGCATCTCCGCAGAGCCTTGCGCGAACAGAGAATAAAATGCCCTTCCACCAGCCATATCATCCCCCTCCTCATCGGAGACAGTGCCGAGGCCGTGCGCCGCGCCGAAGACATGCAACGCCGTGGATTTTATGTCCGTGCCGTCCGTCCGCCCACGGTGCCTGAAGGGACTGCCCGCCTGCGCATCTCGCTCCGCGCCGACATGACGGACGAGGAGATGGAGCAACTGATTACTTATATCCCCAAAATGTAACTCAAGAAACGTATGAAACACCAATATATCATCCAATCCGGACATCCCCGCCTCCTGGTCTTCTTTGCTGGCTGGGCTTCCGACCCTACCCCTTTCCAAAACTACCGGCCTGCGGGCAGGGATTATGTCGTATGCTATGACTACCGCACGCTGGAGAATGATTTCATCCCGCATGGCACCTACCGCGAAGCAGACATCGTGGCTTGGTCGATGGGGGTATGGGCGGCCTCGCACGTGGTCCCCATGCTGGACGTGCCCATCGGGAAAAACATCGCCATCAACGGCACACCCTATCCCATAGACGCCGGCAGGGGTATCCCGCCCGCCATCTGGCAAGGCACGCTGGACAATCTCTCGCCCTTGTCCCTCCACAAGTTCACCCGGCGGATGTGCGCCGACACCGAAGCCTTCCACCGCTTCCTGCGCGTCACGCCCCGCCGTCCCGTCGATGAACTGGCCGAAGAGATGCGTGCCATCACCCGGATGCTGGACGCCCTGCCCGCCCCCGCCTTCGCTTGGCAACAAGCCGTCGTGGGAAACAACGACCGCATCATCCCGCCCGCCAACCAAACAAGGGCCTGGCAGGAATCGGATGCCCGTGTGACCATCACCGGGATTGCCCATTATGACGAACCGACTTTCAAACACTACTTGCAAGACGTATGGATAAACGACAAATAGCCGAATGCTTCGCCCGTGCCCGCCAGACTTACGACCGCGAAGCCCGCGTGCAGCACCAAGTGGCCGAACAGATGCTCAGCCTCCTGCTTGATGCGCGTCCGCCAAAGAAAGAGTGTACCCGCATTGTCGAGGTGGGCTGCGGCACTGGCATCTACTCACGCCTCCTGCTCCAAGCCTTCCGTCCCCAACAACTTTGGCTCAACGACCTCTGCCCGGAGATGTGGGAAAGTCTGGCTGATCTGCTGGCTTCACCCTCCGTCAGCTTCACCCCGGGCGATGCCGAGAACGTGGCTTTGCCTCCGCGAAACCATGTCATCACCTCGTGCTCGACTTTCCAATGGTTCGCCGACCTGCCCGCCTTCTTCCGACGGTGCAGCCAGGCGCTCCTGCCGGGAGGTCTCCTTGCCTTCAGCACCTTCGGCGTGGAAAACCTGCGCGAAATCCGCACGCTGACGGGGCATGGCCTGCACTACTTCACCCGGCCTGAGATTCAAGCCATGCTTGCCCCGGACTTCCACGTGCTCCACGCTTCCGACGAAGTGGCCACACTCGCCTTCCCTACTCCGACGGACGTGTTGCGCCACCTGAAGCAGACGGGCGTCACCGGCACCGAGAAGCGCATCTGGACACGCACACGGCTCCAGCTATTCACGGAGGAATATATCCGCCTCTTTTCCATAGGGGAAGGGACGGTGTCCCTCACGTATCACCCGGTGTACGTGATTGCAGAAAGAAGATAAATAGGAATTTAGTTTAGGCGCGGATTACGCGGATGGACGCGGATTTATTAGTTGTATAATCAATGGAATCCAGCGTTTTACAGTGAAAAGATTAACCGTGAAATCCGCGTAATCCGCGCCAAAAAACACCGATAAATTATCATTTAACCCCAACAATATGAACAACATCTATTACATCAGCGGCATCGACACCGACGCCGGAAAAACCTACTGCACGGGCTGGCTCGCCCAACAACTGAAACGGGCCGGCCTGCGCGTCATCACCCAGAAACTCGTACAGACAGGAAACACGGGACACTCCGAAGACATCGACCTGCACCGCCGCCTGATGGGCATCAAGTCCCTGCCCGAAGACCAAGAGGGCCTGACCGCACCCGAAATCTACTCCTATCCCTGTTCGCCCCACCTGGCCGCCCGCATCGACCAACGTCCCATCGACCTGGAGAAAATTGGCCGTGCCACGGACGAACTCGCCCGACGATACGAAATCGTCTTGGTGGAGTGTGCAGGCGGATTGATGGTGCCACTGACGGAAGAACTGCTCACCATCGACTACATCGCCTCGCGCGGCTGTCCCCTCATCTTCGTCACTTCGGGGCGTCTGGGCAGCATCAGCCACACCCTCTTGGGCTTCGAAGCCATCAGCAAGCGAAACATTCCCCTCCATACTGTGCTCTACAACCTCTACCCCGAAGTGGAGGACACGACCATCCGCGACGACACGCGCCACTACCTGCAAGACTATGTGGAGCGGCATTTTCCGGGGACAAGGTTCGATGTGGTGCCGGTCATCCGCTAAGTGCCCGATGGAAAGAAAAAGTTCCAACGCCAGTGTAACGCTGTTACAATACGGGTGTAACGCCGTTACAACGCCGATGTAACACTGTTACAATACGGATGAAACGATACATTCCTCCCCGTTTTGCGCCGCCTCTCCTGATTTTAATTTTTAATTTCGGGGGAAAAGGCTTACCTTTGCCCCATCTAAACAAACCACTTAAAAAGAAAGAAGTATGAAAGCATTTGTATTTCCCGGACAAGGTGCCCAGTTCGTGGGCATGGGAAAAGACCTGTACGAGAGCTCTGCCCTCGCCAAGGAATTGTTTGAAAAGGCCAATGACATCCTGGGCTACCGCATTACGGACATCATGTTCAGCGGCACGGACGAAGACCTGCGCCAGACAAAGGTGACGCAACCCGCCGTATTCCTGCACTCCGTCATCTCCGCCCTGTGCATGGGCGAAGGCTGCAAGCCCGAAATGACTGCCGGACACTCGCTCGGCGAGTTCTCCGCCCTCGTGGTAGCCGGTGCCCTGACCTTCGAGGATGGCCTGAAGCTGGTTTATGCCCGCGCCATGGCCATGCAAAAGGCTTGCGAGGCCCATCCGTCCACCATGGCCGCCATCATCGCCCTGCCGGACGAAAAGGTGGAAGAAATCTGCAAGCAGGTGAGCGATGAAGGCGAAGTCTGCGTGGCTGCCAACTACAACTGCCCGGGCCAGATTGTTATCTCCGGCTCCATCGAAGGCATCGACAAGGCTTGCGAACTGATGAAAGCCGCCGGTGCCAAGCGTGCCCTGCCCCTGAAGGTGGGTGGCGCCTTCCACAGCCCCCTGATGGAACCTGCCCGTGCCGAACTGGCCGCCGCCATCGAGGCTACCGAAGTACATGCGCCTCATTGCCCCGTCTACCAGAACGTAGATGCCCTGCCTCACACTGATCCCGCCGAAATCAAGAAGAACCTCGTGGCCCAGCTGACCGCCTCCGTGCGCTGGACACAGACGGTGAAAAACATGATTGCCGACGGTGCCACGGACTTCACCGAATGCGGTCCAGGTGCCGTGCTCCAAGGCCTGATCAAGAAGATTGATGGTACTGTATCGGCACACGGAATAGCCTAAAGGACACAAAAAAGAGGGCATGCTTCATTTCGGCATGCCCTCTTTTTTTGTTTAAGAAACTTGTACACCCTCAGGGATTCGAACCCTGGACCCACTGATTAAGAGTCAGTTGCTCTACCAACTGAGCTAAGAGTGCTTGACCTTTTCGTTTTTAACGGGCGCAAAGGTACGTCTTTTTGCCAGAACAGCCAAAGATAAACGCACTTTTTTACGCCACAAATTTGGAAACGGCTGACTATCAATCCAGTTCATACAACTCCGAAGGGGTAGTCCGCTTCAAGGGAGTAAGCAGAACGTCCCGTCCCACCTCAATGCCTGCCTCGCGCAAACGCAACTCCACGGTTTTGGAGGCCAGTTCGGGATGGTTGTTTTCCCGGCTCAGGTGGCACAGCCATACATGGCGCAAGGCCGACGGGAAGTGCGTGGCCAGAAACTCCGCAGCCGCCACGTTGGACAGGTGTCCCCTCGGCCCGGCAATGCGTTCCTTCAAATAAGCCGGATAAGGACCTGTCCGCAACATTTCCGGGTCATAATTGGCCTCCAACACCAGATAATTGGCACGAGCCACATAAGATTCAGCCTCGGCTGGGACATGCCCCAAGTCGGTCATGAAGACGATGGTCCGCCCCAATGCCTCGATGCAATAGCCCACATTGTCCGTCCCGTCGTGCGGCACCTCAAAAGCCTCAATGGTAAAGTCGCCGATGCAGACCGGCTGCCCTTTCTCCAAGGGCCGGGCAGAGGTGTACAGACGCTCCTTCACGCAATAGTTGTTCCCTATTCCTTTGTGCGTCAAAGCTGTGGCGTAAACAGGGATGTGCATACGCTCTCCCAGGTTGACCACACTTTTGATGTGGTCGGCATGGTCATGGGTGATGAAGACGGCATGTATATCTTCCAAGGCCACGCCGGCATCGCGCAGGTGTTTCCGCAAAGTACGGGTAGGCACGCCGGCATCCACCAAGATGCCGTATTCTTCCGTGCCCAGATAAAAACAATTGCCGCTGCTCCCGCTGGCAATGCACATAAAACGTAACTTCATGGAGCAAAATCAGATTTCATCCAGTTCTTCGGCGCTACGCTCCATGATGCTGGCAGCCAGGCTGTCCGCCACCTGGATGATAGCCACCAAGGGATAGAGCTTGCGGGACGTGTCGTAGCAACGCTGGTCCTCGAAACTGTTCATGTTGATGCCCCACGCTCCCATGTGCCAGCGGATGGCCAGCATCTCGTCGTCGCTCATCTCCAGTCCGTTGCACAGCAAGAGGATGACAGATTTCTCGCCGTGTCCCATGGGGAAATTCTTGTAGGATACCTTATAGCCTTCGCTGTCCTCCCAGATGCCCAAGGCGTTTTTCTTCTTCTTCACGGAACGGAAATAGATATCGCTCTTGCACACGTCATGCAGCAGGCTGGCAATGATGACGCTGTCCTTGTGGACCTCCTTGTCCAGGCCCGGCTCCAAGGCTTTCATGCCCTCCCATACCATCAAGGCCGCCTTGCAGGTGTTCAGCGAATGCAACAGCAATCCGCCTTCCTTGTTCAGGTGATGGTTGGCAGAAGCCGGTGCGGTGAAAAAGCCCATGTCTTCCAGCCCTGCAATCACGTCTTCCACTCCGTCGCGTTCCGTGGAGCGCAACAAGGCTACAAATTCTTCTTTATTTTTCTGTAAATCCATATCTACCATATAAATAAGTCGCATCCGGACCATCCGGCCCTTTTTGCGGGTGCAAAACTATAAAATAAATTCGGTTCTTTTCCCCTCTTCGCCGGAAAAGTGGAAATTGAGGAATGAAAAAAGAATATTACCCGTTTGTCCTTTTCAAGCCCATTTTTTCCGCCCGTTGCAACATGAATGCGTAGGCCGCATCATGTTCATTGGGGATCACCCCGTCGAGGATGGCATCCTTGATGGCACTCTTCAACGAGCCGATTTCCCGGCAAGGGGACAGCCCGAAGGTCTCCATGATTTCCTCGCCGCTCACCGGAGGCTGGAAATTGCGGATGCGGTCGCGCTCTTCCAAATCCTTCAGCTTGCAGCGTACCAACTGGAAGTTGTTCAGGAAACGTTCTTTGCGTTCGCGGTTCTTGGAAGTGATGTCCGCTTCGCACAAGGTCATCAGATCCTCGATGTCGTCTCCGGCTTCAAACAGCAGGCGCCGCACGGCTGAGTCTGTCACTTCCTCGTCGGCAATCACGATGGGACGCATGTGCAGCCCCACCAACTTCTGAACGTACTTCATCTTCTCGTTCATGGGCAACTTCATCTTCCGGAAAATGTCCGGCACCATCTTGGCACCGATGAAATTATGATTGTGGAAAGTCCACCCCGCCTTCGGTTCCCAACGCTTGGTCTGCGGCTTGGCAATGTCATGCAGCAGGGCAGCCCAGCGCAGCCAGAGGTTGTCCGTCTTCCGGCTGATGTTGTCCAATACCTCCAACGTGTGGTAGAAGTTGTCCTTGTGCCCCCTGCCGTTGCGCGTCTCCACGCCCTGCAAGGCCACCAGCTCCGGGAAAATCAATTCCAGCAGGCCGCTCCTGTCCAAATCAATGAACCCCTTGGAAGGCACAGGCGACAGGATTATCTTGTTCAGCTCATCCGCAATACGCTCGCGGGAAATGATGCCGATGCGCTCGCGGTTACGTTCCAAGGCTTCGAACGTCTCATCATCGATATAGAAATTCAGCTGGGTGGCAAAGCGGATGCAACGCATCATGCGCAAAGGGTCGTCGCTGAAAGTCACGTCCGGATCCAACGGGGTGCGTATCACACGCTCCTTCAAGTCGGCAATACCATCGAAGGGATCCACCAGCTCGCCATAACGGGCCGCATTGAGACAGACTGCCAGCGCATTGATGGTGAAGTCACGCCTGTTCTGGTCGTCTTCCAACGTCCCGTCTTCCACCACCGGCTTGCGCGAATCGTGCGAATAGGACTCCTTGCGCGCACCCACAAATTCCACCTCCATGCCGCGATACTTCACCTGTGCCGTGCCAAAGTTCTTGAACACCGACACATTGGCCCCGCGGCCCAACCGCTTGCCCAAAGCCTTTGCCATGGTAATGCCACTGCCCACCACCACCACGTCAATGTCCTCGGAATGGCGTTGCAGGAAGAGGTCGCGCACATAGCCGCCCACCACATAGCACTCCAGCCCCAATTCATCGGCCGTGGCGGATATTTGTTTGAAAATGTCTCCGTCGAAGTATTGTTTCAGTTCCTCTGTCGTTAGTTCCAGCATAGTGATTTGCATTTTCTTTCCTAAATGGCTGCAAAGATACGGATATTATTTCTATTTTTGCCCCGTCAACCAAAGAACAACCGTACATAACATGCAGAAATCAGCATTACTCATCGCAGGCTTATGTTGCCTGCTGGCAGCTTGTGAAGACGTAGAACAAAAAGCCGGTGAAAAACTCCTGTTGGCCCGCCAAGCCTTGGAAGCCGGACGATATGACGAGGCCAAGACCCAGATAGACAGCATCAAGATTCTCTATCCGAAAGCCTTCGAGGCACGGCGCGCGGGCATCTACCTGATGCAGGACATCGAACTGGCCGAACAGCAAAAGACCCTTGCCTGGCTGGACAGCCTCCTGCAAGTCCGCCAACAGGAACTGGACGGTTTCAAGGACCGCTTCGTGCTGGAGAAAGACACCGCCTACCAGCAAATCGGCCACTACCTGGCACCTTCGCAAGTCATTGAGAAGAACCTGCACCGCTCCTACCTCCGTTTCCAGGCAGACGAAAGGGGCGTCATGAGCCTCACTTCCATCTATTGCGGCGCCCGCAACATCCACCACACGGCGGTCAAGGTGACGGCCCCGGACGGCACCTTCGCGCAGACCCCTGTCTCGAAAGACAGCTACGAGACCTCCGACTTGGGCGAGCAGATAGAGAAAGCCGACTACAAGCTGGGCGAGGATGGCGACGTCATCCCCTTCATCAACCAGCACAAAGACCAAGCCCTGCGCGTCACCTACCTGGGAGACCGCACCTATTCCACCACCATGACCCGTGCGGAC
Organism: uncultured Bacteroides sp.; assembly: GCA_949292025.1. GTDB lineage: Bacteria > Bacteroidota > Bacteroidia > Bacteroidales > Bacteroidaceae > Bacteroides. Next base: position 72,421 of record CASEYC010000117.1, read on the forward strand.
AAGCAAGCCGCCGCCGAGGTGTACCGTCTCTCACAGCTTCTCTCCTCCATCACCCAAATCAAGGAGGACATGGACGAAGCCAACCGCAAAATCAACTTCGTCCGGGAGAACATGAAGAAGCGAAAAGAGTAGTGCGCCCGCCATAAACACCCTGTTTATCAATGCAAACGCCCTGTTTCGGCTCCCCAAGTCCCTGTTTGGAATCCCCATCGGCTTGACAGGTTGACACGCTATATATAACCCCTTACGCGCGCGTTGCGTGAGCATTAACCCTTATTAAGAATTAGAAAATTATTCACGCGTGCGCGCATATGAAGTTTATTTTTTAGCTGTCAACCTGTCAAGGTGGGTAAGCATTCGAATATCTGGCGTTAAGGTAATTCAAATCTGACTGCAATATATAGCAAAATCTGTACTATTTTCAATAAAAGAAATTATCAAACGAGAGTCATACTGATAATCAGAGTGCAACATTATTATGATGCCTGCGTTTAAATCCAACGCTTTATCATAACATATCTTTTAATTAGCATCATTTCCAAGATTTTGTTGCAATTTATTATATGTCCTGTACTGCAGACCTTCATCGACACCTTCAAGCTCGAACTAGTGGATGCAGAGAGAGCGGATGAAGTAAAAACAGCAGACAGCTCGCTGTCTTATGAGAAAGGGGGTGTAAAATCCCGTAGCCTATTAGGGCATTTTCACCGCCTCCACTCCGCGTCCGGCAGTCAAAAAGCCTATAAGCCGTGGGAATACCTCATGCTCCCAATATATGCTTTCGGCAATAGGACGGGATTTTACGACAGGACCAATAACCACAAAACGAACGGATATGAGCAATACACAATACGCGGTCTGCCACCTGTAGCGTGGCAGCGGGAATGACTCCGGTATATCATGCCATATAGAAAGAAAGGATGCTAAAGGGAAGAAATATGTCCCGAACAATGCCGATGCAGGCAGGACACCTCTAAACCGGGAACTGGTCAAGTTTCCCGATGGCGTGTCCAACCGTACCGAGGCGATACAGCACCGCATCAATACCGCCGGGTTGCGCCGAAAGGTCGGCAAGAACCAGACAAAAGCCATCCGCATTATCCTGACCGGGACACATGAACAGATGATGAAGATTGCCAATGGCGGCAGGCTGGACAGTTGGATTGGTGCCAACTTCAAATGGCTAAGGGATACATTCGGGAATGAGAACCTTGTATCGTGCGTGCTGCACATGGACGAGAAGACACCGCACCTGCACGCCACCGTTGTTCCCATTGTAACCGGGGAGCGCGTCCGCAGGAAGCGGGAGGGTGAGAAGAAGTACGAGACGAAGTCCGGCCCACGGCTCTCGGCGGATGATGTGATGCGGCGTACCAAGCTGCACGAATACCAGAACAGCTATGCCGCGGCCATGAAACCGTTCGGGCTGCAGCGGGGCATCGTCGGCTCCACCGCCAAGCATCAGGCTAACTCGGAATACTACAGACAGCAGGTAATCCAATATGAAGAGGACATAGCCAAGTTGCAGGCCGATGTGGAGAAGGCGCAGGAGGGCAGGAACACCATCCTCGCATGGTTCGGCAAGGGAGACCTTGCCAAGGCAAAGAAGGAACTCGCGGACAAGGACAGACTGATTGCCGAACTCAATAAACAGATTAAGGATCTTCAGGCAGAAAAGGAACGGTTGCAGGAGCGGCACAAATCAGGAATCGAAAAACTGCGGAACAGCTACCAGAAAGAGATAGATGCAGCCATCCGTAGGGCGGAAATAGCCGTGCGGATGGTAGAAGAGAAAGATGCCGTCATAGACAGGCAGCGGAAGCAGATAGGCCTGCTCGACCGTAAGGCAAACCCTCAGCGTTACAGCCTCTCATCCGGTGCTGAGCTTGTCCGAATCAATGTGTCCAACTACCGGAATCCGTCGCTCCACATCTAGACACGGGTCGGAGAAGAACTCTATGAGGACACCAAGTTCCAGATAGACTATGATGTGGTCCAAAGGCATTTCAACGGGCAGATTACGGATGAGGAATTTGTCAATGCCGTATTTGAGTCGCAGGAGCAAGTAAACGGGAAGCAGGCCGAGCTGTTGGGTGCGGTTTCCACCCTTGCCATTGGTGGTCCGGCACAGACTCATGTCGGTATTGGTTCTGGCGGCTCATCCTCTGACCTTCCGTGAGGTGAACAGAAAAACAAACGTACGAATAAAAGATAAGACTATCAGAATATCATGGTAAGAGACAAGCACGATTTTCGGAAAAGATAAAATCTAATGGACGCTATATTCGTGTTAAAAGACATAAAGTGCAATTTTGAAAGAAACAGTTGTGTTAGTACAAAATAATTTTTGTACTTTTGTGTCCAAAATATGACAATTCACATTAAGGAAACATGGAAGGTAAAAGAAATAAAATTAGTATAGAACAAGCAAATCCATTTACGGGATTTGCCAATGTTGTTAATTCAATTAGCGATATAAAAAACATCTGTACTAATATTGAATTCAAATCTGAAGCTGGACTTATTGTCTCCCTTCCTAACAATGAAACAAGTTTATTGGCTGATTTCACTCCAGAAGAGCTTCTTAAATTTGATACAGGATCTTCAATTGATGTTCATTATGATCCTGACGGAATAGTATGCAAAGACAACGGTCAATACGACATATACAAGAATATTATTTTAAAAACAAATAGTGGAAATATCTATAGTGCCCAAATCATTGACAAGTTAAAACATGGACTTCTAGTTACTATTAATGGATTACAGTGTTTTTTACCAGAAGGACAAATTGGGTTAGAAAAAGAGAATTGTTCCCAAACGTATATCAATACGATTGATGTCAAACTTATCAGTATCAAACTTAAAGAAAAAGAAGGAAATAGATTTCTTCCTATTGTTTCGCATAAAATTATTGAAGATGAAAAGAATGCAATTGAAGCACAGGATAAACTGCGAAACATAAAAATTGGCTCCATTATTCAAGGAACTGTGAAAAACATTACAAGCTATGGAGTATTTGTAACTCTTTTTCCTACTATCGAAGGTCTTATTCATATAACAGACCTATCCTGGAAAAGAGTATCGGATCCTTCTGAAATTCTATCTATTGGACAAAATATAAATGTTATTATCCTTGGCATAAAGCAAATGAACGATGGCAAAACCCAAATCAGTCTTGGCTTGAAGCAATTAACACAGAGACCATGGGAGTTACTTGATAAAAATTCCAAGAAAGGAGACGTAGTATCTGGCTCAATATGTAACATCACCGATTATGGTATCTTCATAATGCTTTCTTCTGGGGTACAAGGACTAGTTCACAGAACAGAACTATCATGGAATCCCAAAATCACATCCAAAGACTTTCATAAAGGACAAATTGTAACCGCCAAAATCATCAATATAGATTGGGAAAAAGAAAAGCTTCTGTTAAGTATCAAACAGATGCAAGCTGACCCATGGGAAGTGAGGGTAAAATCGCTGTAGGTGATGTCGTAAGAACAACAATTTCTAACTTTACGAATTGGGGAATATTCGTGACAATTGTCAATGGTATTGAAGGGTTAATTCATCTATCCGAACTTTCTTGGACTGAAAATATTAAAAATCCCCAAGATCACTATACATTAGGAGAAGAACTGAAAGCTATAATAATCTCAATAGACAAGGATAAAAAAAAGATTGAGTTAAGCCACAAACAAATTCAGCCAAATCCTTGGCAAAAATACTCCGTTGGCCAGCATGTAAATGCAATCATTCTTGAGATTGAGAAACATGATATTCAGTTAAAGTTAGAAGATGATAATTTACCAGCAATTATACCTGCAAGATTGGTGTATAGGGATTATAACTTTGAAGAAAATAACAAATTAGAATGCATTATACAAGAGATTGACAAAAACAAAAAAAGAATAATCTTAGCAATTGCATAAAATGGGATTCGATACAAATCTACAGAAAGAGATATGGTTAAAGCATATTGAGGTGCAGGAGCGAGTTCTCCAACTAAACTCAGTACCTATTGCTATCGAGCCAGAAACCATACTGATATCCGGACAACGGTTAAAGCTTAGAGTGTGTCAAACAGATGAGCTAGATACCAAAATAGACAGAGTAAAATCTTTCTTTGGTGTCAGTGACGATGCCATTGACAACAACAATGATACCATCGTCTGTGATGCACGCTTTAATCCTGACCCATATGATATCTCTCAATTAGCGGAAGATTGCCAGAAGCACTATATCCAACTATCAAGAAACCCAATTATTGAGGGAGTTATTCGCTCGCAGAAATCAACTTTTACAAAATGCGTCAAAACATTAAAAAAACACGGAGACAAATATGCTGTTGATAGCAACAGACGACTCCAGGTCACTGTGGATACTCTTCGAAAACTGGATAATGATGCCGATTTTCCTTGTGACATTCTTCCAAAGATCGCCAGTGGAATATTCAGCATCTCACCAACGCCAGCTTATTTCATTCGTAAGTGGTTGTCCATTGAATGCCACCATCTTCTCAAATACGAGAATATCAAGATTGAAGGTGTCGAGGAACGTAGATTAAGACGAGTATTGACTATACATGATAATTATTTCAGTGAATCAGCACTACAGAGGCTCAATGAACTTTGGGGATTAAGATTATTCTCTTTTGATGTAATAATCGAGGTGTCAAAAGACATCATGAAGAACTACGATTTTAAGAAATCGTTATACGACTTCCCTGAGTCAAAGAACGGAATCTTTCATTATCACTTCAATGCCAAGTCCAATGACAACAGTGGTAATCTGTCCATAATCAAAAGGAAATGGCAGGTAGATTTACTGAGAGATATATGCACTTCTGAGTTCGGAGAAAACAACTACCAATTTCATGTAGACTACAACTATCTATATGACTCTAAGTTATATCATCAAAATATTGATGGCATAAATCTTTATGATTTCTTCCAAGATTTAAAAGACAATATTTCAGAAGAAGGTATTTCCATCAGTGAATCAAAGCAGTCAATTGGCGTAGATTTTGACTGGAGGATTACTACCCCTGAGCAACTACGTATTGAACTAAGCAATAAATATGATGATTTAGAGATGTCAATTTTTGCCGACCATAGATGCAATGTAGAAATAAATGACAAGAATGCAGAATGGGGAAAGATAGAAATGTTTCTAAAGGAAAATTTCTCATCTTTAAAGACTTACATAAGTCCAAAAGATGGGTCAATGCACTTTGTTCAAGAGTATCGCACACAAGAACAAGCGTCTCAATTCCATATTTCATTATCATCATCATTAAATCAATTAAGAAAGTTGGGCTGCGAATTTGAAATACATCAAAATCCTGTAGGAAAGAAAAAATACCTGTTGTATATTGATCAGAATAAAATTGCCGAAAACAAAGAAAATGTGGTAAATACTCTTCGTGGAGCAGAATTCACAGTAAATGATCATTCTATAGGCAAATTGTTTAAAGTCATTTTTCCTGAACTATTATTCGATATTTCTTCTGCAGACTATAATTTTAGTGAAGAAGGAGCTCTTTCATTCAGCCATATTACTCCGAACCTAGAAGGGGATCTGGAAAAAATCAAACGACTGAAAGACGCTTTCGATAACATTTCAACAGGAAAAGGCGTTAAGAATTCCAACATCAGCCAATTCATCTTTGATGCGACAAAAGCAACTCCGACCGAAGATATCGAATTCTACACTAACGAATCGAGCAACTTTTACAAAGATATCAAACGTAATTTGCTAAACAAGCACATTAATCCTTCTCAGCTAGATGCAATCATCAAATGTTTGAAGGCTAACGACATTGCTCTGATCCAAGGCCCTCCGGGTACTGGCAAATCAACTGCAATCGCAGAACTTATTTGGCAACTTATAAGATTAAATCCTCAAGAAAGGATTCTTCTGACCTCCGAAACTAATCTTGCTGTTGATAATGCGATTGATAGAACAGTCAACGGTACACATAACCTTGTAAAACCTATACGCTTCGGCTCTGATGACAGACTAGCTATAGAAGGGAGACAATTTTCTATTAACGCAATGGAACAATGGGTAGAAACTGGTGAATTCGATTATATCGAAGACCAAGACGAACATATAGAGGATGATGAAGTTCAAACTAAATCTGGAAAGTTAATTCTTGTGAAGTGGCTGGACAATATTAGAAAACGCATTGACTATGACAATATGGACTCTATATCTGCTACTTTATGGGAACATATTCTTGAGAATCCTGACAAGCATATGAGACAACTCATCTTTGATCAATATAAAACTCATTGTAACGTTGTAGGTGCCACTTGTAGTTCTATTGGTGAAAAGAATACTAAGAACAGACCTACAAAGTTCTTCATGAACTATTGTTCTGTATTCGGAGAAGTCAAGACAAAGACAATTAATAAAAAAGGTAGTAATATCACAGATGAAGAAATAAAGATCACAACTTACAATTGTAAGGATGGAATCTCTTTCACAACAGTCATCCAGGATGAGTCCAGTAAGGCCACTCCCGCAGAATTAGCCCTGCCTCTTGTATATGGAAAGAAAAATATTGTAATTGGCGACCATCGACAATTGCCGCCTATGCTTGACAAAGACGAATTCAAGAATACCTTGGATTTTCTTTTAGATAACGCTTCTGGAGAATCTGAATTGCGTCAGTTGAAAAAATTAAAGTCATATGTTATAAAAAATTTCGACGAAATGGAAATATCACATTTCCAGAGAATCTATGAAAATATCGATCCAAGTCTAAAAGGAAAATTTACTCACCAATATAGAATGCATCCTGATATTAATGAGGTTATCAAGCAATTCTATGAAGACAAAGAAAACCCCGAATCAAAAGATGGACTTGTCTGTGGATTAATAGATCCTGTGGATTTAGGAGTCAATGATACCAATATGTCAAATCCATTTTCAAGATATCATGGTATTCAGATTGATGATTTCATCTGCGGAGAGTCATTATCACCAGAAAATCATGTTGTTTGGATTGATGTCAATTCCCCTGAAATGATAGAAGGAACATCAAGAGTCAACGAAGGAGAAGTAAAAGTGATATCACATATTCTTGAAAAAATGTCATTATCTGACTCTTTCAAAGAATACTGCAACAAATGGACTGATGAAGACGACAAAGAGATTGGAATTATCAGTTTCTATAGCAAGCAAAGGAACCGAATCAGGAGGATGAGCAGATCATTTAATAATCTTCCTATGAAAATTGACGTAGTAGACAGGTTTCAGGGTATGGAAAGAAACATTATCATCGTGTCTATGGTCCGAAGCAATACAATCGTCTCTGATTCGCAGCAAGAGCCGGATTTCACCGAATATGAGTTAGGATATCCAGAACAGACCGATTTGGGATTTGCACAATCCCCAAACAGGCTAAATGTTGCACTATCCAGAGCAAAAAGACTGCTAATTATCATTGGAAATAGTGAATTATTCAGGCTGAAAGATATCTATGACAATGTATACAAAATCATAGCTGCTAACCCTAATGGTAAGATCATTAAATGCAATCCTTATGAAGACCTTCGCAAATAAGATTTCAGAGTCACAACTAATATACAAATCTCAGTTATCGGATTCTGCTCTAAGAGCATGGCCTTTGAAAAAGACTTTGTGCAAAATATATTTATATGAGGATAAACCATGCTCTGACATTGATAAAATAATCTGTTCAACCCTATACTATCATAGTGGTAAACTGGCCGCAGATGATTTGGCAACAATTCTAGGATTCAATGTGAAAGACAATGATGAGTCCACTTCGAAGAGGTATAAGGACGATGCAGAAATATGTATATTCAATAAGTTGCTTGAACCATTAATTGAAGACGAACTTATCAGCAAAGAGGATAATAAGATTGTCTTGAGCTCTTTGGGTGATTTCTCAGTAAGAGAGGGTAAGAAACGACTATTCTATGAAGCTGAATGTAGATATTTTGAGAACTTTAGCTTGATAAATAACGATGAAGCTCCTTTCCCTTTCAGAGATAAACTTTCTGTTACAACTACAATAAATAATAAGAAAAAAATATCTTACTATAAATTTCTGCAATCCGATGATGTTGTTCCTCAAATAAAGGAGGATGAAAAGGCATTAGTGGACTCACTTCTTGAACAGATGCCAGTGAATACAAAAGTATTCAGTGCATCATTAGTATGCAATGACTTCCAGATTGAGAGTGAAGGGATTGATGTCTCCATATATAACGAAAACGGAGAGGATTTCGCTGTTGTATTTTTAAAGGACGGTTCTGTCAGTGAATATGTTTCGGGACTACTCAACAATGATGTAAATAGCAAAATCAAGAATATCAAAGTTGAATGGGGATACTATCTTAGACTACTTCATGCCCCCGAGGCATCATTGGACTATAATAGTCTAAAACCCTTTGAAGACATCATTGAATGGGGAAAGATTGTCAAAGATGACAGATATCGCTGGAATGATCATGATTTGTTTAACATGCTTTCCAACAACATCGATGCAAACATTTGGCAGGACGTTTCATCTATTTGTCCAATAGAAGATATAAAAAACTATATAATGGTATCTTCTGAAAACTGGGATTGGAATATTCTGTCTGCAAGAATTGATGGATCATTTATAGTAGAGAATTCATCAAAATATCCATGGAATTTTGATGTTGTAGTACACAATACTAATGTGACCAAAGAAGATATTGAGAAACTCTTGGTCAATCCAAATCTCACATCAGTGCAGTGGCTTTGGAAGGAAATCATGCCATTACTGTCAAATGATTTTATAATCAAGCACATAGATAATGTTTCTTTCGATCTATCAATACTAACTGAATCAGAACCAGATCTTGTTAGATCATTGATTTTGCAATATCCAGACAAGGCTTGGAACTGGGAATACATATCTTTCAAATACGATCTTGACTATATATTAAGCAACATCAATCTTCTTTCAAAGAGATTAAACATGCATACTTTAACTATCCGAGCATTGAGTTCGGAAGAGTTTGCACACCAATATTGTCAATCACAAAGTTTCAAAGACGAACTGAAGAATAATATCGAAACATCCCTTTCTTCTTTTAATGTCAATTCATCTAACCTCATTTGGAGTAATGAAATTATTGATATGCTTGAAGGAATCGGAGTGCTATCTTGGTGTGTGCCTATTATTGGAGGCTTTGAATCAAATCCACACATAATTTGGGACAACGAATTCTTCAAAAAATATTCTGTCAAAATCACTAGCACAACAGGCTATTCATGCGTCACATCCCGAATAACAGACTTCGAAATTGTCAATGAACATCCAGAATTTCCATGGGACTGGAAATTGATTTCTTCAAAATCTAACTGGATTGGAGTAACTGATTTTGTTGCCAAACACATAGCGCAGTTGGATCTCAAGATTGCGTTTGGATTGTTATCTAGTGACACTTTTTGTGCATTGTTTGAATGCCTAGAGATGCAAGATTTCTTGTCGACACATCCATACACTAAGCATAGAGCCACAGAACTTGCAACCATACAACTTGTAAAAAATCACATCGATTTTGACTGGGACTGGAATTTACTTACAGTTAAGACGATTGATTCTCTGAAGATTGATAAATTAGGTAATGAGCGATGGGTGAATAAGTGGAACTGGTGTTATTTGTCAGAGAACCTTGCTATTGACCATATTTCAGAATATCTTTTCCTGTATCAAGATTATTGGGACTGGACTATTCTGACCCGTAGACTCAACAAAAATACAATCTTAGCAAATCTTACAGATTTTGCGGACAAATGGGATTGGGTATCATTGGTTGATTCCATATTCACAAAAGAAGATTTAAGCATTAATGGATATTTGCCAACCATTGCTACAATAATTAGTACTCAGAATGAAGAATCAAAGACAGCTCTTTGGAAAAAAATCACGAGAAGGTTTACCATTGATGAACTATATAGTCAAATACATCAGACTGTAATACTTGCAGACTATTCACTATTATTTCAGTGGGATCTCAAGTATGTGTATGACCATAAAGATTTTAATCTCAATGTGTACATTAACCAGTATCCTGACGATGTCAATTGGGAACTCCTATCAAAGTCAAAATCTGTAGAAAGACTATTCTTTTACGACAAAAGCATACTCAGTTTTAAGATGTGGTTAGAGATGGTTAAATCTCTTTTACACAATAATGATTACTATTGGGATTTCCATGCTTTGTCACAGAATGATGCAATTAATTGGCATCCTGCAATTTTGAAGATTCGAAAAAAACAGTGGGATTGGCAGTATTTGTCACGAAAGAGTAAATGTTTTTCTAGCACTTCTACCACATTTGATCAATCTAAACTGTCCAATAACATAAAGATGTTCAAGGATGTTATTGATTTCAGCCTATTATCTGGAAGATCAGATATTGTTTTTGATGACAATTTACTCAATAGTTTTATCAACGAAGAATGGGATTGGAAAGCAATCTCTGAATCAAACAAATTAGCTGTTAGCAATAAGTTCTTGATTAAAAACCAAGACAAACAATGGGATTGGGAAAGCCTCTCAAAGAGCAAATGCCTCACAATAAACAAAGAATTATTAGAGAACACAAAACAGCGAGCCTGGGATTGGATTGGGTTGTCTTCCAACAATAGCTTACAACTGTCATTGAAAGAACTTCTCTCTCTTGATATTGCTAATTGGGATTGGGCTGCGCTAAGTGGCAGGGAAGATATTCCTTTTGACAATGAGAGCATATTGTCCACATTGGATAAATCATATACCACGTGGGATTGGGGTGCATTGTCCACAAGAACAGACCTGCAATATAATGAGGATTTTATATTAAAAATTTGGCAAAAACCTATGGATTGGATGAGTGTCTCAAGAATGAACTCGTTCATCCCATCAATCAATGTATTATCTAAAATATCTAATTTTGATTTAGATTGGGATGCCATTTCACAGAACAACTTCCTTTCCAAGGAAGTACTATATCAATATAGAGAAAAGCTTAATTGGAAATATATTAGTCAATCCGAAACATTCCAAAAACTTGGAATTGAATTCTTCCGTAAATATAGGACTTATTTAGATTGGTCTATTATATCGAATTCAACATATTTTTCTTTATCGATTGAGAACTTGAATGAATTTAAGGACAGCATTGACTGGGAAATAATCAACCGACGAAAAGATCTCAATTACTCCAACATTCTTCTTGACAATTTTGCAGATTATATCAATTGGTCTGAGGCGTCGAAAGCAAACACTATTGACTTCTCTATTGATTTTGTCAAGAAGCACATTGATAAATGGGACTGGTCAGCCTTATTCAATAATTCTCTAATCATTGAAGATGCCGATAAATATAAGTCTACCTTCAAGGATAAATTGAACGGAATCAAGTTTATTGAACATTTTCCTGATTCAAATCCCAAAGTATATCACTTCGCTCACCTATTCAATGCAGTGAGCATTATAAAGACTAGAAAGATCTTAAGTAGAATCAGAGGTAAAGGGTTATTTGAGAATTCTGCAGGAAGCAATGTTCATAGACGGGATACAGCGCATCATTATGCCAGATTCTATTATCGTCCACAAACTCCAACTCAATATTATAACGAGGCTTTAGGAGAAGACTCGCATTCTTCTAGAGAAAGATGGGTATTCGGTGGCTATGACTATCAAGGGCGAAAGATTTGGAATTCATATATCGAATGTCCAACAACAAAATATTGGAGTGCACAAAGACTTGGCTCCCCAAAATGTCCAATGCCTGTATTTTTTGAATTTGATTTGCGGGAAATATTAAACCATTGTCTTAATAAATGCTACTATAGCACAGGAAACATGCAAGGTGACAACAGTCAAGTTATCTCCATTGCAGATAATCCAAACCGACTCAACACTTCGCATCTTTACTCAACCATTGAGGATGGCCTTGATACTTACAAGGCGTATTCACAACAAGAGTTTCTTGTTTGGAACGAGTTGGATTTCTCATGCCTAAAGAATTTCAGAATTATCTGCTACAATGATGAACAAGCAAAGTTGTTAAAGATGCAATTAGGCGATGATCCGATTTGTAATCATATCACAACAGATACATGGACAAGTTCTGGTATCAGTATCTTTCACAGAACTAATAGAACAATATCAATTGATGAAGCTAATGAAACTCTTTGTTTCTCTACCGATTACAGAGATCCAAGTTCTATTGTAATCGAATGCGGAAACATTGATGGTCTTGAAATTGTTGATAAGTCACATATTATCAATATCTCAAATGGTAAGATTCAGGCATATCCTTCAATCAGTATTATTAAACCATCCATTCCAATCACAGTCAGATTTATGGATTTACAAAAATATGATAACAACTCATGGGTAATATATTCAAATGAAAAGAATATCTCTGGCTCTGTGACTTCATATTCAATAATCACAGATAAATTAATAAGACAATTTGAAATAGAAACTTCACAGCTTCAGATTACTCTGACAAAGTCGTTGTTTAAGAGTCATATGATAAACTCTTATCATGGTATTGGGCACACTGTGAGAGTTATGTGGAACGCTTTTTTAATAGCCTCCATAGACAAGACTGTAAGCAATTCGATGCTTCCTTCTGTTTTATATGCTTCTTTGATTCACGATTTAGGGAAAAATAGTGATACAGAAGGAGAAATACATGGCGAGAATTCTGCGATTCTTTATAAATCAAAGATAGAACAGTTATGTAGTCAAGAAGATGCTATGTCTATCCTAGAAGCTGTAAAATATCACTCTATAGATGACAGCAAAACTCCATTAGCAGTTCAGCGCAACAAAATATGGGAGATTCTAAAAGATGCAGATGCCTTGGATCGTAGTAGACTACCAGGAAGAGGATGCAATCCTGCATTTTTAAGAAACAAGGTATTCTCATCACAGGATGGAAAAAAGCTATTATCTCAAGCAAAAGAATTGTCTTCATTAACAAGTGGCTATTCTTGGAATAGTCCAATTGACGATTTAATAAATATTTTAAATACTATAAAATAATATGGCTTATAAAGAAATTTCAGGCAACATATTCAATACAAAAGCAATGGCTGTTGTAAATACTGTCAATTGTGTTGGAGCTATGGGTAAAGGAATTGCACTTGATTTTAAGTTAAGATTCCCAGAAATGTTTAAAGAGTATCAGCGTATTTGTTTTCAACATCTTCTCAAACCAGGACAAATACTCCCGTATAAAAAATCAAATCCAATCATTTTGAACTTTGCAATCAAGGATGACTGGAAAGATCCCTCCAAAATAGAATGGATAGAGGAAACCCTCCAAAAGTTTGTTGACAACTACAAGAAATTAGGTATAACATCCATTGCATTTCCATGGATGGGGGCAATGAATGGCGGATTGCCGATAGAAGTTATCAAAGAATTAACTAGAAAATACCTCTCTAATTTAGATGATATTGACATTGAAGTTTATGATTTTGATCCTAATGTTCCGTGCGAACTTTATAGAAGTCTTCAAGAAATCGTATTTTCCCAAAAATTTAAGATTAGTGAATTGGAAGTTTTATCTAATATAAAGTCTAGATATTGGATTAAAATCATTAATGCAGTTCATGATTCCAACACAAAAAGTATCAATAATCTATGTCATTATATAGTGAATGGCAAAAGAATTATAGGAAAGACAAATATTGAAAGACTTTTTGTTTTCTTAACAATGTATAAAGACGAAAAATTGCCAATAATTAAAGATTTGTTTTAAATGATACAGTATGATTTACAACGATACCTACAGCGTGAATATCCACAGGAAAATGCTCATTGCGAATGGAAGGAATTCAAGAATTTGAAGAACTCATTCTGCGGGAATGAGAAAGATGATGTCATTTCATATGTATCTGCCATTGCCAATATGGAAGGTGGACACTTGGTGATTGGTGTGCACGACAAAACATTGGAGATTGTCGGAACAGACACTTATAACTATGATAGACAAAAAGCGATACTGCGAGTGACAGAAAGATGCGTAAATCTTTCAACAGAAAGCTTGGATATAGATAAATTTATCACAGATGATACTAATCGTAAAGTATGGGTTATCCATATTCCCAAACATCTACCTAAGCGACCTGTGTTTGCCCATAATAAAGCGTGGCAGCGAATTGAAGATTCTCTCGTAGAAATGACTGCTGAACGTATGAGTGCAATTCTTGATGAACCGATTTTTAACAATACGGATTGGTCCGCACAAATTGTACCAGATGCGGCGATTGACAACCTCGATGAGGTTGCTATCGCCAAAGCCCGTAAGATGTTCAAGAAAGTACATAACCGAATACCTGAAGCCGAAGTAAATGCATGGTCTGTGGAAACATTCTTGAGCAAATGCGGTATAATGAAGAACGGAGGAATTACTCGTGCAGCAATTATTCTTCTTGGTAAATATGAGGTTGCTTTTAAGTTGCGTCCGGCTGTTGCACAAGTGACCTGGACAAGGCGAGATGAAAAACAGGATGTTGTGGATTACGAACACTTCACCGTGCCATTTATATTAACCGTAGATGAGATTTTATCAAAGATTGAAAATCTGACAATGCGTGAAATGCCGGGAGGAACACTTTTCCCTGACACTATGAAGCAATATGATGACTATACCATCCGCGAGGCACTTCATAATTGTATCGCACATCAAGATTACACAATGCAGCAGCGAATCAATTTCGTGGAAAATCCGACTTACCTTTATTACTCCAATGCAGGGACTTTCATTCCTGGTACATTGGAAAATGCTTTAACAAATGAAGAACCTCAAGCATATTACCGTAATGAATGTCTTTGCAGAGCAATGGTTGATTTCAACATGATAGACACAGTAAGTAGAGGTATCAAAAAAATGTTCAATGAACAATGGCGTCGCCATTTTCCAATGCCAGATTATGAGATTGATGCTAAAAACAGAAAAGTTTCAGTACGCATTTATGGCAATGAAATAAACAAACAATATACTAATTTACTCAAAACCAACGATTCACTAACCTTATGGGACTGCATATCATTAGATGCAGTCCAAAAGGGCAGAACCATTCATGAGGATGTTGCGCAGGATTTACTGAACAGAAGACTCATTGAGGGCGAAGCCCCCAATTATACAATCTCTTTAGGAATTGCAAAAGCTACTCGTCAACTGCAAGGTTACACTAAGCAAAAAGGACTTGACAAAGAGAAAATCAAACAAATGATTTTGCAGTATCTTAAAAATGCTGGCACAGATGGGGCTAAGCGTGACAGCATTTATGAATATGTCAAAGATGTAATGCCACAAGTCAAGACACACGAACAGCAATTGAGACTTTTGGGAGATATACTTAGCACACTAAGTACCGATAAACTTATTTATCCGAAAGGACGAACATGGTTTTTGAAAGAATAGTTATATCGGAAGATTATGACGGTTTATCCCTAATTATAGCGGAAATTATAACGGATTCCGTCATATTATAGCGGATAATGAAATCCTATTAAGTCATGTCAAATTCGTAAATTGAAGAAGCATGTTATTAGAAGAAAGAATAAAAGAGTTAAGAGAACAGCACGGAGTGCTGCAAAGGCAATTGGCAACTCTGTTTGAAATACCGCCTATTCTGACAAATAAAATATCAATTACTTTCAACAGATATGTTTCTATTTCAATCTGCGGATACGGATTCTTTTGATAAAAGTTTTCCATCTTACACAAAAAGACTAATTTTGCGGCAAACAATAAGGAAAAGAAATTATGGCCGCACCCAATATCCTTGGCAAAGCCGGCGAAGACGCCGCTGCAACCTATCTGGAAGAGAATGGCTACACCATCCTCGACCGGAATTGGCGCAAGAACCGGCTTGAGCTGGACATCATTGCCACGAAAGGCAATACCATCGTATTTGCAGAGGTGAAAACCAGAAAGAACACGGATTTCTGCGAACCGCATGAAGCCGTGGATTGGAAGAAGATACGCCACATCGTGGTGGCTGCGGACGCCTACATCAAGATGCACTGCATCGACTTGGATATACGCTTTGACATCATTGACGTGGTAGGCGATGTCGGCCAATTCAAAATCACGCACATCGAAGATGCTTTTGTGTCACCCATATTCAGTTAAACACCCATGAACGCAGAGATAAAAGACTTTCCAATCATCAATTTGGATGAAACTGATTCCACCAACCGCTACCTCATCCACCTGTGCGACCGGGAACCTGTATCCGAATATACCACCGTCCGCGCCGACTACCAGACGGCCGGCAAAGGGCAGCGCGGCAACACGTGGGAGTCGGAGAGGGGCAAGAACCTGCTGTTCAGCTTTGTGCTCTACCCCACTTTCCTGGAGGCACGCCGCCAGTTCCTCCTCTCCCAACTTACGGCCCTGGCCGTCAAGGAAGCCTTGGAGCTGTGGACGGACGACATCCGCATCAAGTGGCCCAACGACATCTATTGGAAAGAAAAGAAAATCTGTGGCCTGCTCATCGAGAACGAGCTATCCGCCGAAGGCATCGCACGGAGCATCATCGGCATCGGGCTGAACGTCAACCAGGAAATCTTCTGCAGCGATGCGCCCAACCCCGTATCGCTCCAACAAATCACCGGATTGGAGGAAAATCCCATGGAAGTCCTGACGTACATTCTGACCTATACAAGAAGGTTTTATGAAGACCTGCGGCAGGATGAAGACGGCGCCATGGCCTCCCTGATAGCCCGCCAATACGACTTTGCCCTCTTCCGCCGCGAAGGCTGGCATCCCTACGAAGATGCCACGGGGCGCTTCATGGCCCGCCTGCTCCGGGTGGAGGAAGACGGACGTTACATCCTGCAAGACGAGGCGGGAAAAGAGCGTGGCTACCTGTTCAAAGAAGTGCAATACATCCTCTGACATGAAAGCCATCGACCGGGAAATACTCCGCATCGCCCTGCCCTCCATTGTGAGCAACATCACCGTACCCCTGCTGGGACTGGTGGACGTCACCATCGTGGGACACTTGGGCAGCCCTGCCTACATCGGCGCCATTGCCGTGGGCGGCTTGCTGTTCAACATCATCTATTGGATATTCGGCTTCCTGCGGATGGGCACCAGCGGCATGACCTCGCAAGCCTATGGACGGCAAGACCAGCCGGAGATGCTCCGCCTGCTGGTGCGGGCCGTGGGACTGGGCGTGCTGATAGCCGTGTTGTTGGTCATCCTGCAAGTACCAATCGCACAAGGGGCTTTCCTCTTCATCCACCCGACGGAGGAAATCCGGGAATTGGCCACCACCTACTTCCGCATCTGCATCTGGGGCGCACCGGCCATGCTGGGGTTGTATGGCTTGACGGGATGGTACATCGGCATGCAAAACTCGCGCATCCCCATGGCCGTGGCCATCACGCAAAACGTGGTGAACATCGCGGCCAGCCTGTCCTTTGTCTACTGGGGCGGTATGAAGGTGGAAGGCGTGGCGTTGGGCACCCTCGTGGCGCAATGGGCCGGTTTCCTCATGGCGCTGGGCTTGTGGTTTCGGCATTACGGATATTTGCGCCGCCATAGCCTGCAAGGTTTGTGGCAACGCGAGGCAATGGCACGTTTCTTTGGCGTAAACCGCGACATCTTCTTGCGCACGCTCTGCCTGGTGGCGGTGACAATGTTCTTCACCTCGGCAGGCGCGGCACAAGGCGAAATCATCCTGGCGGTCAACACCCTGTTGATGCAGTTGTTCACGCTCTTCTCTTATATCATGGACGGCTTTGCATACGCGGGCGAGGCTCTGAGCGGACGATACATCGGCGCCCGCAATCCGAAGGCCTTCCAAGACACCGTGCGGCATCTTTTCCTTTGGGGCGGGATGATGGTGCTGTTGTTTACAGGGATGTACGCTTTGGGAGGCAACGCTTTCCTCGGCCTCCTGACGGACGAGCCGGAAGTCATCGCCGCCTCGGGCGACTATTTCCTTTGGGCTTTGCTCATCCCCGTGGCAGGCATGGCGGCTTTCGTCTGGGACGGAGTCTTCATCGGGGCGACGGCCACACGGGGAATGCTGATGGCCATGGCCGCGGCGGCCCTCTGCTTCTTCGGATTGTACTATGGCTTGCGGGAGCTGTGGGGCAATCATGCGTTGTGGTTGGCTTTCGTGACATACTTGGCCATGCGCGGGGTGGTGCAGACAGGATTGGCCCGCGGGGTGAGGCGGAAAGCCTTTGCTTAATGCTGAAATTCATAAGAAAAATCTTAGCAAAAGAGAAAGGATTTCAAAGTTTCTTTGTATTTTTGCAGAAAAAGGAGATATTCATCATGAAGCGTACCCATATCGTATCCGCCATTCAAGAGACTTTGCACCGCGTAGCACCCGATGCAAAGGTTATTCTCTATGGCAGCGAAGCCAGAGGAGATGCACGCGCCGACAGCGACATTGATTTGCTGCTTTTGCTGGACAAAGAAAACATCACCCTAGAAGACAAGATGCAGGTGACCTCACCTCTATATGACATAGAACTTGAGAATGGCATTCAAATCAATCCATTCATTGAATCAATCAAGAAATGGGGAAAGCGTTTCACCCCCTTTTATGAAAACATCATGAAGGAGGGCATTGTATTATGACACCCCAACAAAGATTTGATATTGTCCTCTATCGGATAAATAATGCCAGGAAACTTTTGCCTGAAATCAAAGACCACATCGAACGGGGTTATTACAATACGGCCATGAACCGTATGTATTATGCTTGTTTCTATGCAGTAAGTGCTTTACTGCTTCATACGGAAATTGACGGTATAAAATCCCACGAAGGGGTAAGACAAATGTTTGGAAAACATTTTATCCTGACACATATTATTCCCAAAGAATGGGGACACTTCTATACTATAATTTATAACAACCGTACAGCTGCCGATTATGAAGATTTCAAAAATTACGATTTGGCAGAAGTTCAAGAAATGTACCCCAAAGTATGCACTTTCATTGAATTAATTTATAGCACGATATTCCCTATCACCCAACAATGACCAACCCCCACATCAAAAACATGGTCTGCCCCGCTGCATCCGACCTGTGAGGGATCACCTCGCTGTTCCTTGCGCTTTCTGCACAATGATAATACTTTCATTGCCCATCGGTAGTACTATCATAGGCTGTCAATAGAGCTATCGTTTTTGCACACTTCAAGGACAATCCGCAATGGGATTAACCGGAAAATCATTACCTTTGCGGCGAGGAAACTTAAAGAAAGGAATCTTGTCATGAAATACTTGGACCCCAAAGCCGACCTTACTTTCAAGAAAGTGTTTGGCGAACATCCCGACTTGGTGATAAGCCTGCTCAACGCCCTGCTCCCGCTGGACAAGCCGGAAGAAGAGGTGCAGAGCATCGAATACCTGCCCACCGAACTGGTGCCGGACAACCCGTTGCGCAAGAACAGCATCGTGGACGTGCGCTGCAAGGATGCCCGCGGCCGACAGTTCATCGTGGAGATGCAGATGGTGTGGTCGAAGGAATTTCAGAACCGCGTGCTCTTCAATGCATCGAAGGCGTATGTGCGCCAGTTGGACAAGTCCAATGACTATGACCTGCTGCAACCTGTGTATTCGCTCAACCTGGTGAACGACATCTTCGAGCCCGACATGGAACCGTATTACCACTACTACCGCATGGTACATTACGAGCGCACGGACAAGGTGATAGACGGCCTCCACCTGATATTCATAGAGTTGCCCAAATTCAAGCCCCACAACTACAGCGAGAAGAAGATGCAAGTGCTGTGGCTGCGCTTCCTCACCGAGATTTCCGAGCAAACCCGCGACGTCCCGCAAGAATTGCTGGACAACCCGGAGGTGAGCAAAGCCTTGACCGAAGTAGAGGAATCCGCCTTTACCGAAGCCGAACTGGAAGGATATGACAAGTTCTGGGACACTATCCGCGTGGAATGCACCCTCGTCAACAGCGCGTTGCGCCGATACAAGGAAGGCATGGCGGAAGGCGAAGCAAAAGGCATGGCAGAAGGCAAGACAGAAGTGGCACGCAACCTCAAACAGATGGGACTGCCCGTGGAGGCCATCGCCCAAGCCACCGGCCTCACCCCCGAAGCCATCGAGGCCCTATGACAAAGGTATCCGCGGGCACGGACAGAACGGGGCTGCCTGTGGGCAAGTAAAATAAAAAGAAAACATCCCTTTACGGCTTATTGACCGCCCCGTCAATCCTCAAAGAAAGGCTCAATGCCGTAAAGCGGAATGTTCTCCATCCATCCTTGGTCCACATAACCACGCATCGAAATCCGCAGGCCTTTCAATCCCTCATTATCTTTAACATATTGTGACAAGGACTTGGAACGGACGTTTTCTTCGGCCTTCACCTCCACAGGTATGACCCGTTCGCCTTTCTGAATGACAAAATCAATCTCGGCAGGCGTTTTCTCACTACTCCAATAATAAGGATGCAGGGAGAGCGACTTGAATTGCTGAAGAACAAATTGCTCCGTAAATGCCCCTTTGAACTCCACAAACACGTCCCCGCCCAACAGCATCTGCCCGGCAGGAGCCTCTATCATGCAGGCCAGCAAGCCGCAATCCAACAAGAAGAGTTTGAAAGCACTCAAATCTTCATAAAACTTCAGAGGCATACGAGACTCCCGAACCCGTTTGACTTTATAGACAATTCCCGCATTGACCAACCACTGGATGGCCAACTCAAAATCGGCCGCCCTCGCCCCTTTGCGAATGGCACCATATACGAATTTCTTGTTTTCCTTGGCCAACTGGGAGGGCAATGAATCAAGCACCTGTCCTATACGTATGGATTCGCGCGGGATGGTATGCTTGGAGATGTCATTACGATAGGCTTCCAAAATGGCAGACTGCACACGCCTGACCTCTGCCAAATCTTTATGGGCCACATAACGGGCAACAGCTTCAGGCATACCGCCCACAAAATAATACTGACGAAGCAAGTCTATGAACTTAGGACCCATCTGTTGAACAAGCTGAGCATCACCGAAACGCAGCAGTTCATTCCACGACTCATCCCCCATAGCATCCAGAAACTCGCAGAAACTCATAGGATACATGTGCAACAAATCCACCATACCCACCGGAAAGCTCTCCCCTCTGCCCAATGTAACACCCAACAAAGAACCAGCCACCATCACATGATATTGAGGGGCGTTCTCATAAAAATATTTCAAACTATGCAGCCCGCGCGGGATTTCCTGTATTTCATCCAGAATGACCAGCGTATTGCCCGCCTCAATCTTCACTCCGGTTATGGCCTGCAAACCCAGCAGGATGCGATCCAAATCATAATCCAAAGCAAAGAGTTCCTTCATACGAGGTTCCCCATCACAGTTCACGTAAGCCACCTGTTCGTACTCCTGTCGCCCGAAATCTTTCATGATCCAAGTCTTTCCCACTTGACGGGCACCCAACAAGACAAGTGGCTTGCGGGATCCACTTTCTTTCCATTTACATAGTTCTCTGTATATTTTACGTTTCATCGGCTATAAGTCATTTGTTTTTTGGCAAAATTACATTTTTTCGACGATTCAAGCCAAGGGAATCCACACTTTTTCGAGGATTCAAATTGAGAAAACCCACATTTTTCCGAGGATAAGCCCGTCTTGCCTCCGGAAATCCATAAATCTTATCCATAATCTTATGCCATCCTTTCCATCTTTTCTCCTTACCTTTGCCCTCGAAAAGGAAAGAAAGGAATGAAGCGTATGGAAAAGACTACTGCCCAAGAGACTTTCCCCATCCTGGGGATGAGTTGCGCCGCCTGCGCCGCCCGCGTGGACAAGACGCTGAACAAACAGCCGGGCGTGTGCCAGGCATCCGTCAACTATGCCGCCGCCACGGCCTTGGTGGAATATGACCCGGCACAGACCTCGCCCGAAGCCCTGCAACACGCCGTGCAGGAGGCAGGCTATGACCTCATCATCACGCACGACGGGCATACGGAGGACGAGGTGGAAGAAGCGCACGTCAAGAAATACAAATCACTGAAGCAACGCACTATGTGGGCCATCCTCCTGGCCGTCCCCATCGCCGTCATCGGCATGGGCTTCATGGACAGGGCGTGGGCAGGCTGGGCCACGTGGGGGCTTTCCACGCCGGTTGTGTTCGTATTGGGGCGGTCATTCTTTGGCAATGCCTGGAAGCAACTCCGGCACGGCTCGGCCAACATGGACACGCTGGTGGCCAGCAGCACGGGCGTGGCCTATCTGTTCAGCGTGTTCAACCTGTTCTTCCCCGACTTCTGGCTGTCCAGGGGAATTGCGCCGCACGTCTATTTTGAATCATCGAGCGTCATCATCGCCTTCATCCTGTTGGGACGTCTGCTGGAGGAGCGGGCCAAGGGAAACACCTCGCAAGCCATCAAGAAGCTGATGGGGTTGCAGCCCAAGACCGTCACCCTCGTGATTAATGAAGCATTAAAAGAAGTCCCCATCACCCAAGTCGGGCCAGGCGACATCATCCAGGTGAAGCCCGGCGAACGCATCGCCGTGGACGGGGTGGTGACGGACGGCAGTTCCTACGTGGACGAAAGCATGCTGAGCGGCGAGCCGGTGCCCGTGGCCAAGCGCAAGGACGCCAAGGTCTATGCCGGCACCATCAACCAGAAAGGCAGCTTCCGCTTCCGGGCGGACAAGGTGGGGACGGACACACTCCTCGCCAAGATTATCCACCTGGTGCAGGACGCGCAAGGCTCGAAGGCGCCCGTGCAGAAGCTGGTGGACCGGGTGGCCGCCGTGTTCGTGCCCGTCATCATGGGCATCGCGTTGCTCTCCTTCATTCTTTGGATGGTGTTGGACCCCTCGGACGGATTCACCCACGGCCTGTTGGCGCTGGTGACGGTGCTCATCATCGCCTGCCCCTGCGCCTTGGGGCTTGCCACGCCCACGGCCATCATGGTGGGCATCGGCAAGGGAGCCGAGCGGGGCATCCTCATCAAGGACGCGGAAAGCCTGGAAACGGCCAAGAAGGTGAACGCCGTGGTATTGGACAAGACGGGCACCGTGACCGAGGGACATCCCGCCGTGCAACACATCCTTTGGACGGACGGGGAAGCCAGGCAATATGCCCCCGTCCTGTTGGCCTTGGAAAGGAAATCCGAACATCCGCTGGCGGAAGCCATCTTGCTGAATGAAGAATTAAGAATGAAAGATGAAGAATGGAGCATAGATAACTTCGAGAGTTTGACAGGGCAAGGGGTGAAAGGCACCTATAAGGGTGTTGCTTATTATGCAGGCAACCACCGCCTGATGGAGGGCAAACGCATCTCCCCCACCCTGCAAGAAGCCGCCTCTGCTTGGGAAGCTGAAGCACAGACGGTGATTTGGTTTGCCAACGAGACGGAAGCCCTGGCCGTCATCGCCATAGCCGACCGCATCAAGCCTTCGTCCGTGGAAGCCATGCGCACTTTGCAGGACGAGGACATCGAAGTGCATCTGCTGACGGGCGACAATGAAGCCACCGCCCAGGCCATCGCCCGGCAGGCAGGCATCGCGAAATACAAGGCGGGCGTATTGCCCCAGGACAAAGCCGCCTACATCCGGCAGTTGCAACAAGCGGGCAAGGTGGTGGCCATGGTGGGCGACGGCATCAACGACAGTGCCGCCCTGGCGCAGGCCGACCTCAGCATCGCCATGGGCAGCGGCAGCGACATTGCCATGGACGTGGCAAAGATGACGCTCATCTCCTCCGACCTGCGCAAGATACCCGAAGCCCTGCGCCTCTCCCGCCTGACGGTGCGCACCATCCGGCAGAACCTCTTCTGGGCCTTCATCTACAACACGATAGGCGTGCCCATCGCCGCCG
This sequence comes from uncultured Bacteroides sp., assembly GCA_949292025.1. GTDB lineage: Bacteria > Bacteroidota > Bacteroidia > Bacteroidales > Bacteroidaceae > Bacteroides. Next base: position 96,260 of record CASEYC010000117.1, read on the forward strand.
GCGTGCTCTACCCCGTCTGCGGCTTCCTGCTCAACCCGATGATTGGCGGGGCGGCCATGGCGTTCAGCAGCGTCAGCGTGGTGACGAACAGCCTGCGGCTGCGGAGGAA
>CASEYC010000118.1 GCA_949292025.1 uncultured Bacteroides sp.
ACCACAGGCTCAGGAAATACAAGCAAAAAGCCAAAGAGTTGCTCTGCTCCGAGGAAGGGCTGAAACACAGGGGACGAAGATGCGTAGAACCGGAGGCCGTGTTCGGGCAGATAAAATACAACATGAACTACAAACGTTTCCCGGAAGATTTTTCTCCCGCCCGACGATTATGGATGCAAAATTACTTTTTATATGGTTATTTTCTGTTGCTTACTATATCTTCTAACTCTGCATAAGAGTCGGATTGGATTTCATATATCCTTATATTTAGTAGCCTTGAGATATGTAACGCATGTTCTTTTTCAAGTTCTTGCATTCGTTTAAGAATACATATATCATACTCTTTCCCATCTCTTTGAGAAAGTCGGCTGCCAATTACTTCAGGGCTTTCGGTTATAAGAACGAGTTTCATCGGATTAATCCCGATAAATGTCTCATCCGGAACCTTTTCTATCTCACCTTCCTCATTAAACAGACAGAAATGCCCATCCAATAGGTAAGTTCGTTCCGGTTGGATTATTTTCTCCAAGTTGGCGAGTAAACGATTTTGTGTGGCAGGTATGTCTGCCACGCATTTATCCGTTGAGTCGGTCGCAAAATCACGCCATCTCAAGACTTCGCTGGCTGTTAAATGGATGATATTATGTACGGATGCGACATTACTGCATAACGTGCCTTTTCCCACACCATGAATACCGCCTATGAATATAATTTCCTCTTTCATAATGCCACAAAATCAATAGCTTGTTGCAACTCCCTTTCCCTAATATACCGAAACGACTGCGGGGCGACGAAGGAATCGAACATCTCAAATGGATTCACCGGTTCCCTGTATAACACTGGATTCTCTATTTGTAAGGCATATCCCGTGGCACGTCCTTCGAAATATTCGTCGAAATATCGCTTGGATATGCCCGAATCCTCACGGGTCCTTTCCCACAACTCTTGGGGCGTGGATTGAAGCACAGCCTTTATGGAAAATTCACCGACAATCATCCCTTCAGGCTTCGTGGAGTAGACCAGAACCTTGGTGACATGCTTGGCAAATATGCTTTTCCTGTATTCATATTTTTTTCGTCCTTGGAATATCTCGTGGACGAATTCCGGTTTAATCGACAATAATACTTTCATCTATTTGTCCTCTTGCTATTATATCATTAAATTGCTTGTCCGTCAGCTTGAAAAATCCCCAATACTGAGGAGCCAATCCTACTTTCTCAACCAGTTCTTTGTTGATAAGGCGATGGTTGAATGCCGCATTATAGGTCATTTTTATAACGACAGTTTTATGATTATAATAGTAATCTCTTAATTTTTTCTCATCAAAGATGCTATAAGCATTCGTATATTTGATGAATTCATTCAAATTTTTGAAGTTATCAGGTCTCTTTACTTCTTCCACTACGCAAATGGAGGTTGCCACGCTCCTGTAGTATGCAGGTCCTTGGCCATCACTGGTGCGATAAATGACAAGGATATCTCCTGGGATCAACATTTCGACACCTTTCATCTTGCACAGATAAACTTTGTGGATGCTATTGGTATGGGAAACATCTTTTATCAGTTCATCCCTGTTCCGTTGCTCCGTATTCAAAATAGAATCGGGGAATAGAGGCGTGTGATAATCAGGATATACAGACAGCATATATTTATTCTTGCCATTGGTGTGCACGAAAGGGAAACACTTGCATAAATCATCGCCGACAGCAGTCATCGACTTGACATATACGCTCTCCGGATTTTCAGGATTTCCCTTGGTGCCTCGTCGTTCAAAGCCGTATCTCTTGAGCAGGTTCACCAATCCTTCGTGCTTCTCGAATATCGTGACATAAATGTCTCCCACTTGTTCGTAGACAGCCACGCGCATGATCATCTGGATGAAATACTCGCCCAACTTTGTATTATGGGCATCAATCTTGAATGTTCCCACTTTCAGGTGCTTGCCTTCAGGCAGTCTGGGATTTACATCCTCAACGGCTCCTTCTTCAATTTTAAGATAAAGGAAAGCCTCCAATTCGCCATTGTCTGTTCTCTGAATGTAGGCTTCACTGTTACTTTTGCGTTGGAACCAGTCTTCAAATCCGTCATAATCATCCTTCAGACTTGTGAAAAACGTGTCTTCCAAATTAACCTGTTGGAACTTTACTTTTTCCATGATGCTTAAAATTAATGGGCAAACCCCTCTCAACGCGTGCCCAAAGGTCCGAAATCGACCTTAACCCGATTGACTACGGGTTACACGCTGAAAGGGGTTCATATTGTTTCGGTTGATTGGGCACGACAAAGGTAAGCAACTTTTCCGTATGGGCAAAAAGAAAGCGGGACGTTTTTCGCGCCCCGCCCTCGGTTGGGGATGGAGTATCGGCATCCATCCCCTGATTGTGTTAACTTACTTGATGTTTAATATGGTTTCCGATAACTTGTTCTTTATATCCGTCAGAGCCAGTTTGAGGATTTCCAATTCATCATCAGTGAAGGCGGAAGGCTTCCCGTTCACCACATTACCATTGATGCGCTGGGCCAGCCAACTGCGGTCTTTCTGAAAGTAATGCTGGGCAATGTAAGACAGCGATACCAGTTCGTAGAGGTCGCCCATTGCGTGGCGGACATCCACATCGGTTCGTTTCCGGCGTTCCCGGGCGTTCTTCATTTCCTGCATAATGAGCTTCCCCATTTCCCGGAGTTGTTCAGGAGTCATGCCTGACTTGAGTTCACGCCACATCCGGTCGAATTCCTCACTGCCTTCCTTGGTGCGCAAGAGGTGAAACTTGCCAACCAATCCTTTTACCTTTTGCTCTAACTGTGCTTCCATAACTTTGCCGTAAAATGAACATGAAATAAAGATGTTAATAAGGTTGATGAAAGGGATGCCCCCTCGCAAGGAGGGAGCTCCCAATCTTTCATTCTCCTCGGAGATCATCCGCTATCATCAGGATGGTAGCGTACAATTCTTCGTAGAATTCCGATTCCGAAAAGATAACTCCGTCATCGAGAATTTCTTCTTCGTATCGGATGAGGAACCTCAAATGGTCGGGCATTTCCTCACGGTCATTTAGACCTTCAACCTTATTAAACATCTCTGTGTCATTAACACGTTGCAAAGATAATAACTTTTTGTTTATTGTGCAAATAAACGAATGATTATTTTCACTTCCCTTGCATTTTTTCCTTCATCTCTTCCTGAATCCGCAATTGCTCGTCCATCGCATAGAGCGCATCGAGGAACAGGCCACGGCGCACTTCGTCCTTCTTCGTCATGTCGTGGGCGGCGAGGCTGTCGAGCAGGCGGAACTGGCTGTCGAGGACGTTGCCCGCTATCTGGCCGCTGCCGCCGCTGAAGACGCGGGGGTAGCAGTCGGCGAAGTTCTGGATGCCTCCCAGGATGAACCAGTAGAGCATCATCTTCACCTCGGCGGGCAGGCGGCGGATAATCTTCGCGTCGTGCTCCAGGCGGTTGATGTCGAAGCGGCGGCCGGTGTGCCACAGGCAAGCCAGCAGGCAGTCCAGCTTGGCAGGGTCTGCGGCCAGGGCATCGAGGTAGGTCTGCATATACATATACTGCTCGAAGGTGATGTCGAAGAGGTTGTCGTCCGGACCTTTCAGGCGGTGCAGGCGGATGCGGAGCACGGGGCAGGGATTGACGGTGCGCAACGGCTGTAGGCAGTATTCGCCTTTCCGGCTGGTGACAAGCCACCCGAATTGATCGGCCATCAGGTTCACTTCTTCAGGTGTGAGCCAATAACTCTTCCGCCGGATACGGATGCGGACACGGGGGCTTTCGGCGCCCACTTTCAGATGAATGAGCGGCTTCCACACCTTGGGATGCCGGGCGACCCGGGCACGGAGGCAGTAGAGCAGCATCAGGAGCTTCAGTTGCCCGATGGGCTGTTCCTCCCGGGTGATGCGGACCAGGTAACGCAGTTGGTCCGGGGTGAGTTCGTCCCAGTCGGCGGGGACTTGGTAGGTGTCGTTGTCTATCTGTATGGTGCGCATACTATTAATATATGGTAGTGAAGATTCGTTTCTCCTTGCTGTTCCAGTCCAGCGGGCAGCCTCCGGTGTCGGTGCCGCTCTCTTCGGGGTGCTGCTGCATCCAGCCGGAAATCTGGTCTGCGTAGAAGGCGGCCTGGGCGGCGTAGTAGTTGCCGGTGTCGGTCTGGTCGGTGTAGAGCGGGCGGATGAGCGGGGCGAACTCGGGCTGGTTGCCGTTCAGGCGTTGTTCACGGCCGGTCTGGCTGGTGTGCAGTTCGGCACACTTGGCGGCCATATAGCGGACGCAGAGCAGTCGGAGCGGTTCCAACCCGTCCTCACCCAGCAGCAGGCGTTGGTACAGCGCCTCGCCCAGCAGTTGGGAGACGTTGCGCACCTGGATTTGCAGCAGCACGGGCAGCATCGCCCGGAAGCTCAAGGTGGAGTAGTCGATGTTCACCAGCCCTTCGTCCTGGTACTGGCGGGCGGAGCGGATCAGGCAACCGACGGGGGTGATGCCCTCGGCGTGCTGGGCGTATTCGGGATAGTCGTCCGGACGGGCGGAGAGCCAGGCCAACAGGCGATCCAGGGCTTGCATCCCCCGGAAGTAGAGGTTGCTCTTCGCGGCGGCAATCTTGGTGTCGCTGGCCGGGGAGCGTTCGCCCTGCTTGTTCTGCACGGTGATGCCCGCGTCGCCATACTGGATGCCCAGTTCGTCCGTGGCCAGCGAGAGGGTCAGCGGGCCGAGGGCGCGGCAGAGCTTTTCTTTCAGCGTGTCGTCCTCCCCGGCTTTTTCCAGGATGGCGGCGCCCACGTTCGGCTCCAGGTAGATGTCGGTGGCATCGGCGATGAAGGGCGCGATGCTCTCGAAGGGGATGGCGGCGTTCATCTTCACCGTCTCCCGCAGTTGGTCAATGTCGGTTATCAGCATATTCATCATTCTTCATTCTTAATACATCATTCTTCATTATCCGGCTTCAGCCCCGTGTTCTTGGTAGCTCCCGTGCCTTTGTCCAGCGTGGTGAGTTGGACGTTGGTCACGCTGAAACAGATGTCCTCCGGCCAGCCGTTGAGCCGCTTGGCGAAGTAGAGCGGCTCCAGCGTGGCTTCCTGGAAGGACTTCATCAGAGCCTGGGTGATGATGAAGAGCTCGCGGGCCTCGGTGCCGTTGATGCTCTTGTTCTTGCCCGGGCTGGAGCCGATGATGCTGGGGTGGACGCCCATGCCGTAAGAGAGGGTGTTGCTGGTCTCTTCCGAATCCTCGATGTATTCGCCGCCCTTCAGCGCGTTGTCCAGCGGGGTGATGAGGATGTCCTTGTCCTCGATGCCCTTCACCCGGTCGTAACGGAAATGGCTGACAAAGGTCTTGTCGGCGTTCTCCTCGCCCGTCAGGTAGTCGTTGAGTTCGTCCAGGAATTTTTTCTGAAGTTCGGCCTGTGCCTTCTCTTCCGTGGCGCGGTGCTTCTTGAAGAGGTCGCTCCAAAACGTGTCCTTGATGTAGACGATGTAGCGCAGCGACATCTGATTCTTGATGAGTGCCTTTTTGTAGGTGGGGATGGCGTTGGAGAAGTCGTACCAGCCGGAGGCGAACACGCTCCACCAGTAGGGCCGGGCGTAGTAGAACCGTCCCGGCGTGTTGATGCGCAGGTTGTGGACGAAGCGGCGTTCACGCCCTACCTTCGCGATGCCGTTCTTGCCCGGCAGCCGTCCCATCCGCGTCATCAGGTCGAGGAGCGGGGCGCGGCGGTCCAGCAGCGGGGTGGCCACAAGGTCGGTGGGCGTGCCCAAGTGCCACTCGGCACTGTAGCCGTGCCACAGCGAGCGGCCTTCCTTTTCGTCCAGTTCGGAGATGCGCGAGCAGGTTGTCTCCAGCGGGCGGACCTGCACCAGCCGGGGCGGGTCGTTGCGGTCGAAGACGTATTCCACGTAGGCGTCATAGAACAGGCAGAGGTCGTTGGCCAGTTCCATCCGCACGTGGCCGAAGTCGTTCATCTCGATAAACTCGAATATCTCCGGGGCTTCCTGGCGTATCACTTCCTGTTTCTCCTTCTTACCGGTGGTTTCATTCTTCACTTCCCTGTACACCAGTATGCCGTCGCCATAGACCACCTTGCTCTTGAACTCGATGTTGCTGGAGACGGTGACATTCCGGGCCGTGCGCCGCAGGATGTCGTAGGGCAGGTCGTTCCGCTGCCCCCGGGGCACGAAGGGTATCGGGTCCTTGCCTCCCTTGGGCGTGACGGGTATGGGGTTCACGTCCTTGTCCGTCACGATGTCGCTGTTGTCCTCGAACTTCAGCGGGCTTTCCCCGCCCTGGCGGAAGGCGTAGGCCAGATACCCTTGTGCAATCAATTCCTGATTCAATGCTTCATTCATCATTAACCACTAACCATTAATCATTGACCATTAGAAATAAATCTTCATCCCATTGACCCGCGTCACCAGGCAGCGGCGTATCTTGCGGGGCGCCGTCTCGCCCACGGGCAGGACGTTGAGCGTGCTGCCCCGGCTGTGCCACGAGGTGAGCACGGCTCGCTGGTAGCGCACCAGTTCCCCGGTGCTGCGCTTGCAATACTCGATGCTGAACTCCACCGGGCGGCCGTCCTGCCGGCGTTCCAGCAGGTCGCGGAGCTGGCTTTGGTGTATACGTTTTTCTTCCATAGTGGCGAAGGTAGGCGGCGGAACATTCGTCCGAAAGGACACGACCCTTGGCGAATCTTCACGGGCGATGCCGGCGGGGGCGGCCAGCATATTGCGGGAAATCCGAATATTCGTATCGAGCTTCGACCGAGGGCGGCGCGAGGTTCGGGGCGACAAACAAGGGAATTTCTTCCCCTGTCCGACCCTTATCGGATTGATAGATATGCAGTATATATGTATTCCGTGGAGGACAGGCGGGAGGGACAAAAAAGAAGCCCCCGGACATTCGCGGGGAATGTTCCGGGAGCGGCGGATGGTTGCGCCCGGAAGCCCGCCGGACGGCTTTTGTCTTAAAAGAGGGGCGATATTTCCCCGGGCTTAAATGCTGTCCGCGCAGCGGCGGATGCGGTCGGAAAGGTCGGTCAGGGCACCCTTCAGTTGCCGGATTTCTTCGGGAGTGAACGACGTGGGCTTTCCGTTGCCGTCGCGCCCGTCCAGCTTGTGGTAGAGCCACGAACTGGATTTGCCGAAATACGTCCGCGACAGGTCTGCCCACGAGATGGCCACCAACAGGTCGTAAACCTTCTGACGCATGGTCTGCGTGTCTTGCTGTTGCATCATTACTGTTTCCATTGTTGCGTATGTTTTTTTTGAGGACGCCTCCCCGTTCATCGCGGGGAAGCTTTCCGGTTAGTCTTCGTTTTCCGCTTCGGCCATCAGCTCGTTGAAGAGCTTCTCGATGTACCATCTGATTTCCGGATAGCCGTTGGGATAGGATTTCTTGTAGTTCCGAATCGCCATTATCAGGTCGAATTCCTTTTCTGTCAGTTTCACTTTTTCCATATCGTTTCTCTTTTAAGACACTGCAAAGATAGTACGATTTATCGTATTATGCAAGGATTCTGGCCTCTATTTGCGCAGGAACTCAGTAAACGAAGTACCAGGGCAGCGTGGTCAGGTCCGGGTGGCGGTCTATCCACGCCCTGCAGGACATTGCCGACCGCATCCGCTCGTTTTCCATTGCATAGTTGGTGGATTACATTGATTTTTAGACACCGAAGCCCCGGACGTTCGAGCGCGTGCCGGGGCTTCACTTCTTATGGCCGGGGCGGAAAAACCACTGAAAAAAATCGTACTTTCGTGCAAACCGGGAGTGCCGTCTGCGTTGTCTCCTGACAATCAACCGGATGCGCGCAGCACGATTTTCGCACGTCCGGCGCACGAATGGCGCACGATTTTCGTGCAGGTCGCGCAAAAAGGGCGGCAACCTCGCGGCCACCGCCCTCCCTAACACATCTTAATGTAAAAATCCCATAGATTGTATCCCGGATCTAAGTACATGACAAAAATTTGAATACATCGAATTTCGGAACATAAGTCGGTCGAAAAAGCACGTTGGAAATCTCCTCCAGTCCGTACTTTACTAAGGATTTTGCCTTTCGTCCGTGTTTCAATGTCTTTATAGGC
>CASEYC010000119.1 GCA_949292025.1 uncultured Bacteroides sp.
CTTGATTCATCGTTTTTAGCTTTTAGACAAAGCTAAAAACAACTTTTCAATTCAAATCGTCACGCTCGAAAAAGATACATAACTATGCGATTATCAAAGATTTCAAAGAACAATGTTTAATTTAAAGTGCCCACTAGTGAATACAGACAAATACACTATCTTTGTGCACGTCAAGGCCACATACTATCCGCATAGGCTTTTTACATTTTGGGACATCAAGCCCGTTAAACATTAGTTTTGAGGCTCGCTCACCGAGACCTCCCACGCCATAAAGATAGGGGTGGCCTTGACTTTTTCTTATCGCACTGGCATATAAATCGTGGTTTTATATTTAAATTTGCGCACGAATAGACAGAAACAAGAAATATAGCCGTAACAATCAAGAAAGTTTCCACCAAGCGAGACCTGAAGCGATTCATCCGCTTCAACTACTTTTGGTGGCCGTGAAGCCCGAATACCAGAACAAGGGCGTCAACGCCCTGCTCTTCTCCGACCTCATCCCCGTCTACCAGCAATTAGGCTTCGAGTACGCCGAGAGCAATCCCGAACTGGAACTGAACGGCAAGGTACAGGCCCAGTGGGACTACTTCAAGACGGAGCAACACAAGCGGCGCAGGGCGTTCGTCAAGGAAATCTAAAAAAAGAGGGCGGCCTTCCGGTCGTCCTCCTTCATATTACTCAAGTATCTCTATCATACTACAGCTTCAGTTTCTTCAATCCCTTCGTGGCCGACTTGTCCGCCGCCTCTATGATTGAGATGGCATAGCCACCACCGGGGGCGGCTTTCAGCTTCAGGACGGTCTTGGCCGTGACGGTGCCCTTGCGGATGACGTAAGCCTGCGGGTTGTCCTTGTAGTGGGCGTCCGGGGCATCGGCGTAGACGGTGGCGACGTAGGTCTTGCCCGGGTCGAGGAAGTCCAGCTTCAGCACGGACTGGTGACCGTTCTCGCCGCTGGTGCAGCCGACGAACCAGTTGCCCGTGCCCTTGGCCTTGCGGGCGGCGGTGATGTACTGTCCCGGCTCGGCTTCCAGGTAGCGGCTGTCGTCCCAATCCACAGCCACGTCCTTGATAAACTGGAAGGCGTCCAGGTAACGCTCGTAGTGCTCGGGCAGGTCGGCGGCCATCTGCAGCGGGCTGTACATCGTGACGTACAGGGCGAGCTGGCGGGCCAGCGTGGAATTGACGTGCGAGTGGTTGGTGGGCGCCCATGTGTTCAAGTCCATCACGAAGATGCCCGGCGTGTAGTCCATCGGGCCGCCTTGCAGGCGGGTGAAAGGCAGGACGGTGGTGTGTGAAGGCTTGCTGCCACCGAATGCCTCGTACTCCGTACCACGGGCGGACTCATTGCCGATGAGGTTGGGCCAGGTGCGGCACAGACCCGTGGGACGTACTGCCTCGTGGGCATTGACCATGATATGGTGCTTGGCGGCTTCCTCGACGGCATAAAGGTAGTGGTTCACCATCCACTGGCCGTAGTGGTGCTCGCCACGGGGCAGGATGTTGCCCACATAGCCGCTCTTCACGGCGTTGTAGCCATACTTGTCCATCAGTTCGTAGGCTGCGTCCATGTGACGCTCGTAGTTGCGGACGGACGAGGAGGTCTCGTGGTGCATCATCAGGCGGACGCCCTTGTCATGGGCGTATTTGTTCAGGCCCGGAAGGTCGAAGTCGGGATAGGGGGTGACAAAATCGAAGACGTAATCCTTCATGTTGCCGCTCCAGTCTTCCCAGCCGATGTTCCAGCCTTCCACCAGCACCTGGTCGAAACCGTGAGCGGCGGCGAAGTCGATGTACTTCTTCACGTTCTCCGTGTTGGCGGGATGCACGCCGTTGGGCTTTACCTTGGAGTAGTCCGTCTCGTCCAGCTTCACCGAGGGCAGGTCCCACGTGTAGGCCCAGGGACGGTTGCCGGCAATCATCTCCCACCAGACGCCGACGTACTTCACCGGCTTGATCCAAGAGGTGTCTTCCAGCTTGCAAGGCTCGTTGAGGTTGAGGATGAGCTTGGAGGCCAGGATGTCGCGGGCGTCGTCGCTCACCATCACCGTGCGCCAGGGGCTGCGGCAAGGAGCCTGTAGGTGTCCCTTGTTGCCCTGCGCGTCGGGCGTCAGCCAGGACTCGAACACCAGGTTCTTGTCGTCCAGGTTGAGGTGCATGCACGAATAATCCACCAGGGCAGCCTCGTGCAGGTTGATGTAAAGGCCGTCGTCGGTTCTCAGTTGCAGGGAAGTCTGCACGCCCGTGGGCGAGAAGGCGGTCTGGGACATATTGCCCGTATAGGCTCCTTCCATCAGGCCGCGGATTTCGGTCAGGCGGCTCTCGGTGTAGTCATATTCCTGCGTGTCGTAGTCTCCGGGAATCCACCAGGCGGTATGGTTGCCCGTCATGGCGAACTGCGTGTGCTCCTCCTTGATGACAAAGTACACCAGATTCTTCTGCCGGGGGAACTCGTAGCGCAGGCCCATGCCGTCGTCGTAGACGCGGAAGCGGATGTTCATGTAGCGGTCGGTCTCGGGCTGGCGAAGCTCAACCAGCAGTTCGTTGTAGTGGTTGCGGATGTCCTTCACCTCGCCCCAGACGGGCTGCCAGGTTTCATCGAAGGAGGACGTGGAGGTTTTCACCACCTCGAAGCCGTCCATCAGGTTGGGCTTTCCGTTCAGCTCCAGCCCCAGGCGGCTGGGCTTGATGACGGGGCGCTCCTTGTAGTCCACCGTGTAGGTGGGCACGCCGCCGGAGGCCAGTTCAAAGTTCACATTCACGGTGCCGGAGGGGGAAGAGATTCCCTCGGCACTTCCCCAAAGGGAGGCCAGCAACAAAGCTGCTGAGAGTAAAGTTTTCTTCATTGTTTCTAAAGGTTTAATATTATAGGTAAATCCTTGCAAAAATAGTTCTTTGACATATTGGATACAATTTTCGACGGGGAAATTTATTCCAACACCAGCATTGTCCAGTACTTCAAGGCAGGCAGGGTGAACATCACCTTGCCGTCTGCCTGGGTGAAAGCCAGTTCCTCGGGTGCACCGGCATGACGGTCGGGCGTGGCCACCCAAATCTTGTTCACCTTGTCCGGATAGTCTAAGGTGAGAGCGATCCGGTTCAGTTGCCGCGGCTCGGGCATGGTGCCGTCCACGTCGCGCCAGCTCAGTTGGTCCGCATCGCGGAAATTAAGCAGATGGATGACCGTCTTGCCATCCACCCGACGGGCATACGTCGTGACGCTGCCTTGGCGGGGAGGCCAGGCGTTGACGGACACGCCGTCCGAAGCGGCTGTAAGGGCCACATCGGTCTCGGCGCTGGTATCGACCCCGCGGAGCAGGTTCTGGTAGCCCGTCAGGAAGTCGTAGTAGCGTACGATGGCGGTACGCAGGTCATCGCCCATCACGAGGTTGCTATTGGGGAAGTATTCCTTGCACAGCATGTGGTCGCCCAACTCCAGGTGCGAAGCGCCGAGAGCAAACATCACGGCATCCGTCAGCAATACGCCCGGCGTGTTGAACGTGCCTTTGTTGTCGGCCACATTGTAGTTCATGTAGGCGGCAAAGACCGTGCCCAGGGTATGGTTGCCGTACTGGTCGTTGGCCATGACGGCAGTGCGGAGGTCGTCGAAGCCGTCTTCCCCACCCCACATTTCGTTGTAGAGGAAGTCCACCTGTCCCGTCCCAGCTATCTGCGACGCGCCATAACCAGAGACGGCGTTCATCACCAGACGCTTGTCGGGATGGCGCTCCTTCATGGCGTGGATGAAGGAGGCATAGCCAAACGGCAGGTTCACACGGTTGCTGTTGTAGTCGTACCGGTCGCCGCGGTCGCCCAGTTGGTCTATCTGGTAGCCGTCGAAGTCGAACGTGGCGTACACGTCATCGTTGCGCTGGCCGATGTAGGCTTGCCACTCGGTGTTGGCGGGGTCCAACAGATAGATGTCGCTCTTCCACGAGTCGGGCAGATCGTGCAGGTCGCGATCCGTCCGGCCTTGCGCCTTGAAGATGTACCACTCGTCCTTCACCCCGTCCTCGGTGGCATCGTCCAGGGCACCGAAGCAGAGGTTGTAGAACATCGCCTTCATGCCCAACGCATGTTGCGTGTCAATGTAACGACGGATGACCTCGGCCACCACCTCGCGGTTGGCGATGTCCCGGTAGTTCTCCGCCGGATTGTCGCGCGTGCCGCCCAAGGGCCAATGGTGCTTGTTGTGCCAGTCCTGGAACTGCACGCCGTTGATGTGGCAACGGCTCAGGAACTGCATCTCCTCTTCTATCAATCCCGGCTGGTTCTTGGAGCCGTCAAACGTGGCCACGAAGCCATAGCGCGGGAAGCGGGTCCAGTCGCTGGAGACATCCACGGCGATGGTACCCAACACCACTTCGACACCGTCCTCGCGGGTGCGGTAGACATCCACCAGATATCCGGTGAAGTCGTCGGCGGGCGCCGTCCATGTCCAGGTAGAGGAGGCGGCATCGGCTTCGTCCACCACCTCAGTGCCGTGGCGATAGCGGACCTTGGCCCCGACGGGCAACGTGCCTTCTGCGGTGAAGGTGACGGTCTCACCGGGCTTATAGCAGGCCTTGTCGGTACGCAAATCAACAGTCAGGTCGGAGGTGACGGTGACAACCTCGGTCACACCGCCGGATTCGCCTCCACCGGGTTTGTTTCCTCCGCCGGGTGCAGCGGGTTCATTGTCACCGCCACAGGCCCAAAGGCAGGCGGCCAAACAAAGTATGGATAGCATATTCTTCTTCATTGTCAGGTTTTACTGTTTCTGAATAATGACGGTTTCTTCCAGTTGATTGAGGGTGATGGTATAGGTGCCAGCCTCCGTCAATTTCCACTTGTTGTCGATGCCCGTGACGGCCACGTTGAGATACTGGGCCTTGCAGGCGTCGCTGCTCTTGTCGAGGAAGAGCATCTGCTCCGTCTGTCCCGTGGGCGCCGCGCCGTTGGTGGCGGACATGAACCAGGCGCCGTTCCAGTCGGCCTGCTTGTCGCAGGTGAACTTCAGCTCGCCCGCATTCAGGCTGCCCGTCCAGGTGAAGACATACGGGTCGTCCGTGGCGGTCATGGGTACGGCGTTATCCAGCGTCCAGCCGGCGGAGGTAGCATCGCCAATCATATAAATCATCCCGTAAGGCGTGAACTCGCCCATCAGCATCCGCTCCTTGCCTGGACGGATGTCGAAGCAAATCTTATACGCCTTGTTCACCTCCGATGTCTGGAGCATCCACTTGTTGTCGGGGTCGAAGCCGCTGACAAACTCGACGGACGTGTCGGTATAGGGCGCATTGGGCTGCGTGGCCTTGTAGTTGTTCTCCCAACTGCCATTGGCCGTGGCAAACTTGAAGTCGCCTGCCGTCGTGAACTCGTGCCCGTAGCGGAAGAGGAAGGGATCGAGGGCGTCACGGGTCATCGGAGCGAAGCTGTAGCCGGCCGTGCCGTCGATGAAGTAAATCTGGTCGTAAGGCGGTTGGTTGCCTTCCACCGGCTTCAGGCCCAGGACAGCCGTGAAGAGGTTAACATCCACCTGATAGAAACCGGCCTCGTCCACCGTGAAGTTGATGTCCGGCGTGCCGTCCGCGCTGTAATACAAGGTGCCGTCTTCATTGGCGTTGTTGTAGCAGGGCGAGAAGGTGCCGGGCGTCAGGATGAACTTGAACGAACCGATATTCAACTGTCCCGTCCACGTGAAGATGCCGTTGTCCTTGCGGGTCATCTCGGTGGCGGCGTTGTTATCCCATCCGCCGGGCGTGGCATCGCCGATGAGGTAGAGGGTCGTAGTGAGGGGGGCGTAGGCCGTGACACTGAAAGCAGTCTGTGCCACCTGCGTCTGCTCCTGTCCGGCCACGGCAGCCGTGACACGCGCCTCGAGCGAGAGGGTCTCGCCGCCGGTGGCTCCGAAGTGGTCGCGCAGCAGGTTGTTCAGGTCTTCCACGGTCGCCGTCCAGGCATATTGCTGCACAGCATCCTGCACCACGGCGTATGGCGAGGCAAAATCCGTGCCTGCCCGAGCCAGTTCCACGGTATAAGCGATGCGGTTGCCCGTGCCATAATTGGTGCCGGTGGTCCAGGTGAGTTCCAGGGCAGTTCCGGCATGTTGTTGTTCGTCGAGCACGATTTCCGTGCTGTTGGCGGAGAGGGCCAGTTCGTTGTGGCCTTTATCGGTCTCCATATAGTCATCGTCCACACAGGCCGTCAGGGTGACGACGCCCAGGAGGAGCGACCATGCGTAATGTAGAATATGTTGTCTCATAATGATATCGTGTTTTTAAGGGATTAATAACCGGGATTTTGCGTCATCAGCGGGTTGGCATCCATCTCGGTCTGCGGGATGGGGAAAAGCAGGCGGTCGCGGGTGACGTTGGTCTTGCCGATGGAGCGGAGGAAGTCGATGGCATACTGCCCGTCCCCGCCCAGGCGGATGAGGTCGAACCAACGGTGTCCCTCGAAGGCCAGTTCCATGCGCCGTTCGTGGATAATCTTTTCGCGCATCTGGTCCTGCGACAGGCCGGAGATGTCGGGTAACCCGGCACGGCGGCGCACGATGTTCAGCGGAGCGGCGGCTGCGGAGGTCTGCCCCATCTCGTTCAGGGCTTCGGCCTTCATCAAGAGCACATCGGCATAACGGTAGACCACGAAGTTGGCGGGACTGGTGTTGAACTCGGGCGACACGGCCTTGGTGACGAGGAACTTGCGGACATTGTAGCCCGTGTTGGAATAGGAAGCCTTGTAGGCCTTCCCGTCAAAGTCAGGACAGCCTTCGTAGAAGACGGTCATGTCCTTACGCAGATCGCCTTCCTCCCACTGATCCATGAACTCCTGCGTGGGCAGGTTCCAGCCGTAGCTGCCAGCCACGAAGTCAGAGTTGCGGGGTCCCATGAAGGTGGAGAGCCAAGACGATTGCGGGTTGTTGCCCCAGAAATCATATTCCGTGTTGCCGGAATATTGCACCTCGAAGAGGGATTCTGTACCGTTGTTGATGGTCGCGTCGAAATTGTCGGCGAAGTTGCAGGAAGCCAGGTCATAGCCCATCGAAGCGATTTCGTCGCACAAGTCGGCCACATCCTGGTAATAGGACGGCTCGCCGGGCGCCAGGGTCAGTTTGATTTCGGCCATCATAGCGAGGGCGGCTTCGCGGCAGGCACGTCCCACGTTCTCCGAATCATATTCCGCCTTGCCGGGCAGGAGGTCGATGGCCTGCTGGCAATCGGACAGGATTTGCGTGTAAGTCTCGTCCAGCGTGCTGCGGGCGATGGCCGTAGATTCGCCCGGATTGTAGGGCGTCAGGCGCAGGGGCACCCCGCCGTAGAGGCGCGCCAACAGGAAATAATAGTGAGCACGAAGGAAGTAGGCCTCGCCCATGCAGCGGTTCCGCACCGCTTCGCTGACGTCGGTCGCGCCGGGCAGGCTGTTGAGCACGATGTTGCACTGGCCGATGCCCACCCACGGCGAACGCCACATGTAGAGGGCCATGGCATTGTCGCTCTGCGTGATGAAGTCGGCAGCCTGGATGGTCTCCAGCCCGTCGGTGCCGCCTCCGGCGCCCACTTCACTGTTGCCCGCCACGATGTCCAGGGTCCAAATGCGCTGGTTGTACATGTTGGACGACTGGAGCGTGCGGTAGCAGGCGGTGGTCAGGGCGATGGCCACATCGTCGGTCACGTTGGTTTCAGGGTCTACCGTGTTGAGAGGCGACTTTTCCAGGAAGTCGCTGCACGAGGAGGCCAGCAGCACGGCTGCCAGTCCCAGTATGAGGTGTTGTATCTTGTTCATATCAATCAGGTATAAAGGGGTTAGAAATTAAAGTTCAGTCCCACGTTGAAGGTGCGCGAGATGGGATAACGCGACTGGTCGATGCCGTTGATGTCCACCTCGGGGTCGAAGCCGGAATAGCCGGTGATGGTGGCCACGTTCTCGCACGAGATGGAGAGGCGGGCATTCTCAATCATCAGCTTCTGCAACCACCGCTTGGGGAAGGTGTAGGACAGGGTGATGTTCTTCAGGCGCAGGTAAGAGCCGTTCTCCACAAAGCGGTCGGACACACGGGTGTTCTGGTTGGGATCGCCATAGACGGCACGGGGCATGGAGTTGCTGGTGCCCTCGCCGCGCCAGCGGTCCAGCACGTCGGTAGTCTGGTTGTAGGCAGCAGACATGCCGGTGATGTCTATGTTGTTGGCGTTGTAGATTTTGTTGCCTGCCACGCCCTGCAAGTAGACGGACAATTCAAAGCCTTTGTAGGTCAAGCTGTTGTTCATGGAGAACATCCACGACGGATTGGGGTTACCGATGACGGTACGGTCCTCATCGTTGATGACGCCGTCGTTATTCAGGTCCTTGAAGCGGATGTCGCCGGGTTCGGCGCCGGGTTGCACGGCGTGCGCATTGACCTCGTCCTGATTCTGGAACAAGCCGTCGGTGACGTAGCCATAGAAGACATTGATGGGATAGCCCTTGTCAAGCATCGTCACGTAGGAGTTATTAATCTGGTTGATATAGTACGGCACGTCGCTGTTCAGGTCCTTGATTTTATTCTTGTTGTACGTGGCGGTGACGGTGGTTTCCCAACCCAGTTCGCCCTTCAGATTGATGGAGTGCAGGCTCACCTCGACACCCTTGTTGCTGACGCGGCCGGCGTTGGTGTACGTGGTGCTGGTGTCTTCGAATCCGGAAGTGATGGGGATGGAGGCTTTCACCAGCATGTCGCGCGTCTCCTTGATATAAGCGTCGAAGGAGACCATCAAGCGCGAGTCGAACAGCGAGGCATCAAAGCCGATGTTGGTCTGTGCCACTTCCTCCCAGTGCAGGTAGGGATTGGCCAAGGTCAGCGAGACGAGGGCGGTCTGGTTGTTGCCCGCCGTGCCCAGGGGGTAGATGCTGGTGTTGTAAGTGGCCAGGTAGCCATAGTTGCTGATGCCTGCCTGGCTGCCGGTGACACCATAGCCCACGCGCAGCTTGAAGTCGGTCAGGTACTTGTTGCGAGGGAACCACTTCTCCTCGGACACGCGCCAAGCGGCCGACACGGAAGGGAAGGTGCCCCAACGGTTCTTCTTGCCGAAGCGGCTGGAACCGTCGCGGCGCACAGTAGCGGTCAGTAGGTAGCGGTCCTCGTAGGAATAGTTCAGGCGAGCCATGTAGGACAGCAGGGACCACTCGGTCTCGTTGCCGCCAATGGCGTACATCTTCTCGCCGTTGTCCATCTCGTGTACGTTGTCGAACATAAAGACGTTCTTCTGCGCGTTGAGGTAATCGTTCTCGTTCCACTGGGCGGACATACCGGCCATCAGCCCCACGCGATGCTTATCGGCAAAGGTATGGTCGAAGAGGAAATAGTTGTCCCACAGGTAAGTGAAGGATTTGTTGTCGCTCTTGTAGCGCGTGCTTTCCTCGGAGGGGGTCGGCGCCCAGTCATAGGCAGGTGTCCAGTTGTCGATGAACCAGAATTTGGCATCGTAGCCGAAGGTGCTCTTGAACTTGAGCCACTTGGTGAAGGTCAGTTCGGCGGTCAGGTTGGCTAGGAAGTTGTAGCCCTTGGTCTCGCTGCTGTTCACCTCGGTGGGGCCGATGGGGTTGCGCGTGCTGCCATACCATTCGGAGTTACCCGTCGGGCCTGCCCACGAACCGTCTTCATTCTTCACGGGGAGCACGGGCAGGGCTTTCAGGGCATCGCCGATGCTGAAGGTGCCGGCATCTTTCACGTCGGCGCTGAAGGTGATGTTGTTCGAGAATTTCAGCCATTTCAGGACTTGGGCGTCGCTGTTGCTCTGGAAGGTGAAGCGCCGGTAGCCCACGCTCTTCACGATGCCCTCCTGGTCCAGGAAGCCGCCGGAGACGTAGTAATGCGACTTGTCATTGCCGCCGGAATAGCTGACGGTGTAGTTCTGCGCATGTCCAGTCTGAAGCAGCAGGTCCAGCCAGTCGGTTCCTGCCCCCAAGGAGACGGGGTCTGCCCATTCGGGATTGGGGTTGCGGCCGCTGTTCGCCATCATGTCGTTGTTCAGCTCGGCATACTGGGCGGCGTTGAGCAGCTTGGGCACATTCGTGGCGTTCTGGAAAGAGTAGTTGGCTGATACCGAGAGGCGTCCCTTGCCTTCGACGCCGCGTTTGGTGGTAATCATCACCACGCCGTTGGCGCCGCGCGAACCATAGATGGCCGTGGCCGAGGCGTCCTTCAGCACGTCCAGACGGTCCACGTCGGCCATATTCAGCGAGGCGAGTCCCAAGTCGGTGGGCACGCCGTCAATCACCACTAACGGGTCGCAGTTGTTGATGGAACCCAAGCCACGGATTTTGATGGACACGTTGTCACCCGGACGTCCGGCATCCACCACCTGCACGCCGGAGATTTTGCCTTGGATGGCCTGTCCCAGGTTGGAAACGGGCGTGTTGCGCAGTTCCTTGTTGCCCAACGAGGCGACAGAACCGGTCAAGTCGCTCTTCTTCATGGTGCCGTAACCCACGACCACCACTTCATCCAACATCTCGGCATCTTCTGCCAACACCACTTGCAGGCTGGTGCGCCCGTCCAAGGGCACTTCCTGCGTCTTGTAGCCCACGTAAGAGAAGACCAGCGTGGCCTGCGGGGAGACCTTCAGGCTGAAATCGCCGTCCAGACCCGTGATGACACCGTTCGTCGTGCCTTTCTCCACCACGCTGGCGCCAATGACGGTCTCGCCGGTTTCGTCCTTTACTATACCTTGCACTGTGATTTGCTGCGCGAAGACTTGCGTCGCGCACAGAATCCCGGCCAATAGTGCGAACAGCCGGAATCGGAATGGATTCTTGTCGTTTTGCATGACATTAAAATTTATGATTCTACAAACACTTGGCGTGCCTCGTTCTCCCGGGTGAAGAAGCACGATGCAAAAGTATCGGAAAAAACAAGGGGCGGCTCTCCCGAATAGCAAGAAAGTAGTAATTGATTTATATCAAGAAATTGGCTGCCAAGCACATACGCCTTGCCGGCATGGCCAAAAAAGTAGCGTCTGAAAACGTGCAGGTTACATCTTCAGGCGTCCGATGCGGGCCACAAGCCCCTCCAGTTCCTCCCGGTTGCCGGCGGCCTTGTTGCGCACGCGGGTGCGGTAATTGTAGATGGTGGTGACGGAGTAGCGCAGGAACTGGGCTATCTTCACGCTGTCCGTGATGCCCAGGCGGATGAGGGCAAAGATGCGCAGTTCGGTGTTCATGCGCTCGCCGGGTTTGGGCGTGATACGCTCGTCGGGCAGGAGCAGCGAGTTGAAGTCCTCCACGAAGGTGGGGAACAGTTGCAGGAAGGTATCGTCGAAGTTGGCATAAAATTCTTTCAGTTCCTGCTCCACCTGCTTGGACGATTTCAGGTCTTTGTAGAGTTCCTGCACCTTGCCCGCGGCGGCCAGCTTGCCCAGATGGCGGCGATAGGCGTCCAGCTTCTCAATGTAGGTGCTACACTGGTCCATGTAGCGGCCGATGTATTCCTCCTTCAGGTAGGAGTTCTCGGCGATGCTGCGGTTGGCCTCCTTCAGGCTAGCGTTGGAGCGGTGCAACTCGTCGTTCAATTCCTTCAGCCGGGCATTGGCCTCCACCACCTCGCGGCGGGCCTGCACCACGCGCCTCATCTGACGGCGCACGTAGACCACGGCCACCACCAGGAAGACGGACAACAGGCTGATGGACACCAAAGCCCACGACATCTGCCGCTGCCGCTTCTTGATTTGCAGTTGGTAGACATCGTTCACCACGGGGAATATCTTCAAGATTTCGAGGATGCGCAGGCGGGCATTGCAGGCCACGGCGTCCTCCATGCAAAGTTTCAGGTAAGTATAGGCACGCTCCACGTCGCCCTCGTAGAAGAGCAGGACGGCCAGACGGGGCAGGGAGGCATATTCCAGCACGGGGGTGGACATGTCG
The DNA here is from genome assembly GCA_949292025.1 of uncultured Bacteroides sp. Classification (GTDB taxonomy): domain Bacteria; phylum Bacteroidota; class Bacteroidia; order Bacteroidales; family Bacteroidaceae; genus Bacteroides. The sequence continues at coordinate 11,876 of CASEYC010000119.1, forward strand.
GCGATGGCGGAGATGGCCAGATATTTCTTCTCCTGCCCCGCGTCGGCCTTATGATGGTAGGACTCGGCCAGCGTATAGGCGGCAAGAGCCTCGTAATGGATATCGCCGGCGTGGAGGTGACGCCCCATCAGTCGGATGGCATCGTCATAACGACCGGACTGGTTGTAGTGCTGGCAGCGGTTCAGCACGTAGGACAGGGTGTCGCCTGTGGCCAGATGATACTTCAGCAGCGAGTCGGTGTAGCAGTCCATCAGCCGGTGGTAGCGCGCCTCTTCCTCGGGCACCACCACATAGTCGGCCATCCAACCATAGAACGTGCGCAGATTGTGGAAATAATACGGGCGCAGGTAGCCCGCCAGCGAATCCAGGCAGACAGAATCCATCCGCTCCAGCGCTTCCTTGTACATACCGGCGATGCCCATCACCTCGGCCAGGTTCATGCGGGCGTTGGCCAAGCGTTCCGGACTGCCCAACCGGCGGGCCAGTTGCAGGCGTTCACGCACAATGGCCTGCGACGAATCGGCATTGAACGAGCAGTATTCCTCGAACAACAAGCCCAACTGCTCGAAACGCTCCTCGGCGGGCAGGCCGGGATAGAGGCGTAGCTTCAGTTCCAGCAAGCGGTTTTTCTTCTCTTCTATATAATGTGGACGCTCCTTGATGACGGCATCCAGGCGGTCCAGCAAGGAATCAATCTCTGCCGCACCGGCCAGCATCGGCCACACGCACAGCATCAGGCAATATAGACGGAAAAAGTTTTTCTCCATGGCATAAAACTGGGTTATTTCCAAAAAATCAGTCTTTTTAATCAGGCGGACTTCCATACCTTTGAAATCCCGAAGTACAAATATAGGCAAATATGGGCAAACATTAATAAAACAGGACACATATTTTCGGCAGATTCTGAAAACAAGTCCTGCAAACGCCCCGACCCGAGACGAGGTCTTTCTCCTAACCTATTGATAAACAAGGATAAATCTACCCATCCAAACAGGGGCGTCGCGGGGCACGGGCAGCGGTACGGGTAAGCGAGGGCGGCGGTACGGGTAAGCGAGGGCGCAGGTATCCCCGCCTGCGGGCGGAGAGGATGCGGGACCGCGCCAAGAAGTTCCATCAAGAAGAATCCTTACGCATGCATAACTATATAATGGACTGAAAAATGCTGCTCAAAAAACAAAATGAATCCTTCTTTCCAAAGCTATACTTATTTTTTGTAGCTTTGCCATTCAATCTGAAAATGAATTATGACGAAAGAAAGATTTATCCAAATTATTGCGGGAATCCATCGCTGATTTTGCTCCGGCTATCAGCTGTGCGGACGGTAGTTGGGCGGTGAAAGGTTTCATTGATATTCACAAAACCATATATACGATTTCTACCGACAATAAGGCTTTATCCCCAAAGCGAACGAACAAAGTCCGTCTACCAGAGAAACAATATCCACAGAATCTAGTATCTTTGCACCCCCGAAAGCCATTTGGGCTGTTTGTAAGAAGCATATTAACTGTATGAAAGTCATTGTAGACAATAAAATCCCCTTCATCCGCGAAGCCATCGAGCACATCGCCGACGAAGTGGTCTATGCGCCCGGCAACGCCTTCACGCCGGAACTTGTAAAGGATGCCGATGCCTTGGTCATCCGCACCCGCACGCACTGCAACCGCGCCCTGCTGGAGGGGAGCCGCGTGCGCTTCATCGCCACCGCCACCATCGGCTTCGACCACATCGACACCGAATATTGCCGCGAGGCAGGCATCCAGTGGGCCAACGCGCCGGGATGCAACGCCCCCTCCGTGGCGCAATACCTGCACTCCGTCCTGCTGCTGTTGCAGATGAAACACAACAAGTCCCTGGCAGGCCAGACGATGGGCATCGTGGGCGTGGGCCATGTGGGCAGCCTGGTGGCCGAAGTAGCCGGCGACCTGGGGATGAAAGTCCTGCTGAACGACCCGCCCCGCGAGGAACAGGAGGGACCGGGACGCTTCCATCCGTTGCGCCGCTTAGCCGAAGAATCCGAATTCATCAGTTTCCACGTCCCTCTCAGCCGCGAGGGCCAGTACCGGACGTTCCACCTGGCGGACGAGGCTTTCTTCAGCTCGCTGCGCCGCAAGCCCGTCTTCATCAACACCTCGCGCGGCGAAGTGGCCGACACGCCGGCCCTGCTGCACGCCTTGGAGAGCGGGGAAATCTCGGATGCCGTCATCGACGTGTGGGAGAACGAACCGGACATTGACCACACGCTGCTGCAAAAGGCTTTCATCGGCACGCCCCACATCGCGGGCTATTCCGCCGACGGCAAGGCCAATGCCACCCGCATGGCGCTGACCGCCCTCTGCTGCTTCTTCGGCCTGAAGCCCGACTTCCACATCGTGCCGCCCAAGCCGCTCAACCCGGTCATCACCGCCTCCACCGAGACGGAGGCCTACCTGCAGATGTATGACCCCCGCCGCGACAGCGACGCCCTGAAGGCAAATCCGGAACTCTTCGAGAAACTGCGGGGGGACTATCCGCTGCGCAGGGAGAGGCAGGCGTATTTGTTCAGGCAGGGATAAAGATAAAAATAGCCGCCCCAATGGGACGGCTTCATTGTTTATAAAAGAATTATTTGTAATAGCGGGACAGCTGGACCAATTCTTTGATTTCTGCATCAGTGAGTGTCTCCCGTTCCGACTTGTCATAAAGCGCCAGAAGGGTAACACGCCCCTCGTCTATGCTTACTACGGCCTCAGTGTCAGTCAAGACACGGGCACCGCCCCGTTTTCCCTTACCCTTGCTGGCGATGCCGAGACGTATCTTGCGGACGTTGTCGCCAAGGTCGGTGCCGAGATAGGGATTGGCCTTCAACTCGTCAATCAATTGCGCAAGGTCTTTAGGCAAGGAACGGTATTTCTTGCCCAAGCGTTTGGAATCTTTCTGAAATCGTCACTTCAATCATACGCACTCTTCCTCCAATTCCTCTTCCAATTCCTTAATCAGTTCTTCTGCGGGCCGAGGCTGGATTTTCCCGGCTTTCACTTGATCCAACCAGCGGAATGCTTCGCGTAGTTCGTCCAGCATCTCCTGCCGCTCGCGGGCATGACGCTGCTCCCTCGTCTCGGCATCCTTGCGCAACTTGCGGAGCAGGCGGATGGCGGCTTTCATCAGTTCATCACTGCCTTCGATGGCCTTCAACTCTTCGTTGAGGGTATGTTTCAATTCCATTGTCGTCATAGTCATCTGTCGTTTAGGGGTTTCATTCTGCAAAGTTACAGCTATTTCCCGTATTTCCAATTGTTTTGCCACCTATTTGCAAAAAGCCACCTTACTGCACCACCCGCTCCTTCCCGAAGAACCACGGCGACACACGCAGCCTGTCCATCATCCACGCCAGGCCAATGCTGCCCGCCACGCCCAAGGCCACGGACACCCCGAGGAACAGCATCCCCGTCGGTTCGAACATCAAATAAGGAAGATAAAGCTTGGAGAGGAAAGTGAAAACGGGAGAGAACAGCAGAATGGGCAACGTGTTGCGCCCGACGAAGCAGGCCGCCCGCTCCACGCGCGAAGGTAACCACCGGTAAGTGGCCAACAGAAAACAAAGACAGAAAAACGTGACGGCCACCCCGCCCAAAGTGCCCCTGTCCAGATTGGCGGGAAACAGGCACAACGCCACCAACGGCAACCCGGCCACTCCCGACGGACGGAACACCTCCGTGAAACGAAGCCCAGCCCCGGCCACCGCCCATCCGGCCAAGAAGTACATCGCCGTAGGGAAAGAGAGCAGCCCGCACACGTCCAGTCCCCACAACGCCAGCCCGAAGGCCACCAGCTTGGTGAACAGCCCGGCACGCAACCCATGCCACACCACCGCCTGAAGCAACAGGCAGAGCATCCACGTATGCAGGTACCAGTACGGCCCCAGCGGATGCAGGAACACCTTCTCCAGCAACACCCCGAGCGTCAGCCCGTCCAGGTGCTCGCGCACGGGCAGCAGGCTGCACATCACCGTATAGCCCGCCTCCATCACCAGATAGGGCACGAACACCCACAACAGCTTCCGCCCAAACGCGCCCCACGGCTTGCGGGGATTGGCCAGATAGCCCGAAATGAGCAGGAAGCCGGGCATGTGGAACGTGTACACCACTTGCTTGGCATACGGGTAGCTGTCGCCGATGTACACCAGGTGGAAGGCCACCATCAGGAGGATGAGGAGGCAGCGGAGGTAATCTATTTCGGGAATGCGGGTGGGCATGGGTGAATGTCGTTTTTGCCCTGCAAAGGTAAGGCTTTTTTGCGGATTCAGACTGAAAGAATGAAGCTAAAACTCCACCCAAAAAGCGAACGTGGCCTCTAGCGATAGACAAAATAGACATCCGCCACCGATGTCCTCAGCCGACGTTCATATACATATCCCCCAAAATTATAATAATTCGGGTGATATATTTTCCCAATATAGAAATGTGTACTTATCAAAGCTGCTGTCAGGACAGAACAAACGACTGATACGGCCATCTTGATCCAACATGAAATAATAAGGCATATAAGCCTTCGGCACATTGATCAGCATCTCGTCAACAACAAAAACTTTCTTTTTATAAATACGTTCTTTCACTTCGGGGTTATCTCCTAATGAAATAATACACAAATGATTGCCATCAAATAATTTCTCAGAATATTTTCGGGCTTCATCAAGAGCAAAACTCAAACAACTACCACAAATCTTTTCTTGGACAGAAGGCAAATAAATCACCATACACGGGAATGAAACAATATCGCGTATTTTATAATGCTTTTCTCCTCGTCTCAGTTCCACGCTATCCAACTTTACGGAATCAATAAACATCAAGTTCTTAACAACATCTCCTAAATAACGCTTTTCACCAATAACGCCTGATATAGACAAAGCCATTTCCTTATGCTCAATGTAACACCATCTAACCCACAACGAGAGAAATACACACAGCACAATAAGAACAGACACAATCATCTTCTTCATCGTTCAACGCAAATTATAAACTACAATTATAGGATTATCCATTTCATCTACCCGATTCATCTTGCCAATGTCTTCACGGCTCATCAATGTTGTATCTACCACATAGGAGAGATAAGCCGGTTCGCAAGCATAATACAGCTTGCCTTTATTGACATAATGAGGAATCATCAATTGAGACCGGGCATACGGTTCATTCGTGAACAATAAAGTACGGCCATCCTTACCTTTTTTAAAAGCAACGCACAATTTCCCCTCAAATTGGAAATAAGCCACATAATGATCGCCAGATATGAACTTTTGAAAAGGATATGCAAATTCAGGGTGCTCGCTCATGAAGGCATAATAATAAGCAGGGTCAAGGCCATCGGACACATCCTCTAACGAAAAGTTATGCTCGCCAAAATCCAACCGAAACGCCAGTTCTTTCTTCCCCTCCGATGTCAAAACATAAAGCTCATTTGCCGGATAAATATCTGAATAGAATAGGATTCCCGCCTCTTTGCGCAAGGCCCATGACACTTTTGAAAACTGAATTTCATGTTTCACACCGTATTCTTTTATAATTTCCCGCTCTGAACGAGAATAAAGTTTCAAAGCATCTGTACCGACAAAAACACACGAATCCCCATTCAGACGTTCATATTGCATAAGGGGCAAAACTTCTTCAGAAAAACTCCAAGAATCAAGAAAACCTTTGGGATAAACAAAACGGCGTACCTTAAGAGCCAATGCGTCACAAATCTCAAAAGAATCAGGTCCTAACACGCAAACTGACATTGCTGATACATAGTCATTCGGACCTGGCCCCAAGTATTTCTGTGTCCCATATAGGAAACGTCCTTCGCCATCGTAAACTTGCAAATCCTTTTGAGCATTGTTTACATAAAATTTTCCATGGGCATATTCAAGGCTGTGCACTTTTTTAATCAAACAGCTATCGTTGGTTTCCAAAGGCACAATACAGATGCTATCGACAATCTGTTTCAAGTCCATGCGTTGAACCTTTACCGGATCCAAACGCCAAACTAAATGGTCGTTTACCTCTTCTGTTTGGGCACATCCCACAAGCATGAGACACAACAACAGAATGTTTTTTGCCGACTTAATCATAAAATTATATCTACAAACAAGGTGCGCCATCTACACAAGTATCAAAAGGAGAACCTGTAAACTCATAACAATCCCAAGCCATGTTAAACCCAAAAGGGGTATAAAAAGGTTCACAATCTCCGTCCCAACAACGTCCTGTAACTTCACCACACTCTATAACGACCTCAGGCAACTCGATGTCTGCCAAAGATTCCAACTCGTTCAATGCCACATCAAAGATATTATTTTTTGCCGAACTAACGATAATAGAAGCATAAATTCCTAAAGCCGTAGCGATAGCAAACGTGGTCAACACAAAAAATCTTACAATCTTTCTCATAATGGTAATTGTTTGTATATTAGACATAGTCCCCAAAAAGTGAACAATTCATACTCTCTTTTTAAACTTTTGTTATTCTACCTCGAACTCCCCGACATACATCGTCTCATCCACCAGTACCCACAGGGTATATGCACCCGCGCCATTTCCCGGTATCTCCACAGCATACTCCGTATCTGCCAGGCTATCCGGCGTCCCGGCAAACACCACCATGCCGTTGACATCCTCCACCTCTACATACAAACGGTCGCACGGCCAGTCTGTACGTATATATATGGTACGGCCATCATGAGAGGCTGTCGGTGCTATTTGAAGGGAACGACTATCCATAGTTCCTCGCGAGGTCTCCACGCTTCTTAAAATAACCGATTCCTCCTCCGCCTTCAGATTGCTGCATACGCCCAATAGCATACACAAGCAACAAAGTAATGTCTTTATCTTCATAAGCCAAGCCATTTGTTTTTCGTTGCTACAAAAGTAAAAAGGCAAAGCTTTTATCGAACAAAAATCAGTGTACAAAACAGTGTACATTTGCTCACAGCGTGTACAAAATCGTGTACACCATCTGTGCGAAGTAGTTCGCAAATCCGTCCCAAGTAACTAACTATCAGCCTCATAACGAGAGTACAATTTCATCCCAATCACTTGGCGTTCCTTTCTTCCGAAAAACCTTCTCGCACATCCTCCGACGTGCCGCAGTGACGCTTTCTTTGGCGTGCGCCGTCAATGCGGCCATGTCCGAAGGACGTATGCCCAACCGGATCAACAGACAAAGATGATATTCAAACTCACTGAAATCGGGATAAAGAGTCTGTAGCTTCTCTTTAAACCCTGGAGATAAGGACTCTATTTCACCCTCTATGCGCAACCAATCATTTTCCTTCAACATCTTATTTCCTGCATGACTTGCAGCAAGACATGCCTCCAAATCCTTTCGGACATCCGTGTCCTCCATGGCAGCCTCTACCAACCGCTTTTTCTCCAAAACGGCCTGCGCCTGCCTGTTCTCCCACTCCATCATTTCCTTCTGCCGTACTAATTGTTCCCGATGAGCCACGTCCGCCTCACGCAACTGTCGCTCCAAGACAGCAATTTTCTGTTCATTTTCCCGAACAAACTGCTCACTCCGCTGTTCCGCCTCTTCCCTCACCCGGTTGGCATACTCCAGACGCCGCTGCAACTCCGCGCGTTTCCGGCGGACATACTGCACATAGCCGAAAGCCACTGCCAGGAGCAAGGCGCACCCGCCCAAAACCCCATAAAAAAGGTACTCGCGTTGCTGCTTTTCCGCTTTCAGCTTCTGGTTCTCCTTTTCCCGCAACTTATAATTATATAAGGAGTGCATCTGACGAAGAGTTTCCGTATTGGTCAAACGACGGATGGAATCCTGGCACGCTATGGATTGCACGAAATGTTCCAAAGCTTTGTCGGTATCCTTCCTGCGCATGGCCACCTGCGCCAAGGCAAAATGCGCCATGTCTTTGGCGTAAATGGTACCACTATCCACCAATCGTTCCCAATAGTAAACCGCTGAATCCAAACGACCCGTATAGTTATACAGCTGGGAAGCCATGGAATAAAGCCCGCTACGGCTTGATTTGTGCATATACTTAAACGCCTCCCGCAAGCAAATTTCCGCCGAATCATACTGCTGCAATTGAAGATACAAGTTTAGTCGTTGCCCTTGAACCAAACTAACCAGTTCTGCCTTTCCGTGCATGGAGGCAAGACGGTATGCCTTCTGAATATACACCAACGCGCTATCCGTCTGCTCCAACTCCTGATACGTATTCCCCATATCCCGCAAATCAAATACCTGCCCACGCACATCACCCGCCTTCACATCATAGGCATACGCCCGGCGGAACATCTCCAACGCCTCCTCATACATCTGCTGATAGAAGAACAGCGACCCCGTCTGGCTGTAAATCTTGCCCGCCAGAACTTCCTGTCCTTGCAGAGGCAGGGCGTCCGCCGCCTGCTCGAAATAGTCCAACGCCTGCGGCGCGTCCCCCAGGTCGCGATACACTCGCCCGGCATAATAATAAGCTTCGGGCAACAGAGACTTGTCCCCATCGTCCTCATAATACGCCACCACCTTTTTTATAAGGGAATCCGACGTATGGCGCACATACGCCTTGTCCGCCGCCTTGATGGTCAGGAGGCGGTGATACATCCGCACACGCTCCGGCGCATGGCCTGCGCTGTCCGCCCAGCGGGCCAGCAACACACGGGCGCTGTCCGGAGCAACGGAAGCCAGCGAATCGGCCCGCAACAGGACGGACGGATAGTAACCCTGTCCGCAGGCGCAGAGGCCGAGCAGGACAAACAAGGGGAAACTGAGGAGGAGCAGGTGTTTCATACGGTATCTGTAAACTGCCACAAAGATAATTCAAGGATTCCACGTGTGCAAGCTGCTCAAAGCGCACATCCGCACACTCACCCCAAACTCGTCCCAAAGCTGCCCCTCCTCCCTGCCCAATCCCTATCTATATAAAGATAGACAAAGAGCAGGCAGGGAGGAGGTACGGATTAGAAGGCACTTTGCCCAGGCTTTGGAGGCACATTGCCCGCGCCTTTGCAGAACTTTGCCGCGGCGCGTCAGGGCAGGGCCTGCACCAGCGCCTCGATGACCTCCGGATAGTGGGCATACTCCAGCGTGTGGACGCGGGCGGCCAGGGTGTCCGGCGTGTCGTCCGGCAGGACGGGGCAGGTGTACTGGCGGATAATGGCGCCTTCGTCATATTGCTCGTTGGTGTAGTGGATGGTGATGCCGCTCTCCGCCTCGCCGGCAGCGAGGACTGCCTGGTGGACGCGGTCGCCATACATGCCCTTGCCGCCGAACTTGGGCAGGAGGGAGGGATGGATGTTGACCATGCGCTGGGGATAGGCGTGGAGGATGTTGTCCGGCACGCGGGCAAGGAAGCCTGCCAAGACCACGAAGTCGATGGCGTGCGCCTGCAAAGCCTGCAAGACGGGGCGCCCGTCCGCCCATTCCTCCTTATTAAAATAAAGGGCAGGCACGTCCAGGTCGCTGGCGCGCTGCAAGACGTAGGCCGCCTGCCGGTTGGTCAACACTAATGCCACGCGGGCAGTCTCTTTCTCCCGGAAATAACGGATGATGTTCTCGGCATTCGTCCCGTTTCCCGAAGCCAAAATGGCGATGTTTTTTCCCATAATACACGATATTTATGCACAAAACCATAAAAAATGTGCAAAAATCAGCACTTAATGTCCGAAAAATTTGCACAGACGAAGAAATATTCATTCCTTTGCACGGCAAAAATAAAGAAATAAACCTAATTATTAACTAAAAACTTAAAGTTATGTCTGAAATTGCATCTAAAGTGAAAGCTATTATCGTCGATAAGCTGGGCGTTGAAGAATCCGAAGTAAAGAACGAAGCAAGCTTCACGAACGACCTGGGCGCAGACTCTCTGGACACGGTGGAACTGATCATGGAATTCGAGAAGGAATTCGGCATTTCCATCCCCGACGACCAGGCTGAAAAGATTGCTACGGTTGGTGACGCCATCAACTACATCGAAGAGCACTCCAAGTAATCCCATCCATCCGTTTATCACATGGAATTAAAAAGAGTCGTGGTAACAGGTCTTGGTGCCGTTACCCCCATTGGCAACACGGTCTCCGAGTTTTGGGAGAACCTGGTCAACGGGGTTAGCGGGGCAGGACCTATTACTCATTTCGATGCTTCCCTTTTCAAGACACAGTTTGCGTGCGAGGTGAAGAACTTCGACGCATCCCAATACATCGACCGCAAGGAAGCCCGCAAGATGGACCTGTACACGCAGTACGCCGTTGCGGTGGCCAAACAAGCTGTGGGCGATTCCGGTCTTGACGTGGAGAAAGAAGATTTGAACCGTATCGGCGTCATCTTCGGCGCCGGCATCGGTGGCATCCGTACCTTCGAAGAAGAGGCTGGCAACTATGCGCTGACCGGCAAGGAGAAAGGCCCGCGCTTCAATCCGTTCTTCATCCCCAAGATGATTTCGGACATCGCCGCAGGCCAGATTTCCATCCTGTACGGGTTCCATGGCCCCAACTATGCGACTTGCTCGGCTTGCGCCACTTCGACCAACGCCATTGCGGACGCATTCAACCTCATCCGCCTGGGCAAGGCGAACGCCATCGTCACCGGTGGCTCCGAGGCTGCCATCGCCGCCTGCGGTGTGGGTGGCTTCAACGCCATGCACGCCCTGTCCACGCGTAATGACTCTCCAGAGACGGCATCCCGCCCGTTCAGCGCCAGCCGCGACGGCTTCATCATGGGCGAAGGCGGCGGTTGCATCATCCTGGAAGAGCTGGAGCACGCCAAGGCCCGCGGCGCGAAGATTTATGCCGAGGTGGCCGGCGTAGGCATGTCGGCCGACGCTTATCACCTGACGGCTTCCCACCCCGACGGCTTGGGCGCCAAGCTGGTGATGCAGAATGCGTTGGAAGATGCCGAAATGGCTCCTGAAGACATCGACTACATCAACGTGCACGGCACGTCTACCCCCGTGGGCGACATCTCCGAGGCAAAGGCCATCAAGGAAGTGTTCGGCGACCATGCGTATAAGTTGAACATCAGTTCGACGAAGTCCATGACTGGACACCTGCTGGGTGCAGCAGGCGCCGTGGAAGCCATCGCCAGCATCCTGGCCATCAAGAACGGCATCGTGCCCCCCACCATCAACCACGAGGAGGGCGACAACGACGCCGAGATTGACTACGACCTGAACTTCACGTTCAACAAGGCCCAGGTGCGCGAAGTAAACGCCGCACTGTCCAACACCTTCGGTTTCGGAGGCCACAATGCGTGTGTCATCTTCAAGAAATACGCTGAATAAAGTCGTGTTACGCAATCAAATAGACAAAATAAGACTCCTGTTCAACAAGGACAGAGAGTCTTATTTTTGTTTTTACCGCATCCTGGGGTTCTTTCCCCGCAACATCCGCTACTACAAGGAGGCCGTGCTGCACAAGTCGGTCTTCATCCGCTCCGAAGCCGGCAGGCCGCTAAACAACGAACGGCTGGAGTTCCTGGGCGACGCCATACTGGACGCCGTGGTGGCCGACGTGCTCTACAGGCATTTCCAAGGACGGCGCGAAGGCTTCCTGACCAACACACGCGCCAAAATCGTGCAGCGCGAGACGCTGAACAAACTGGCTGTGGAGATAGGGCTGGACAAGCTGGTGAAGTACACCGTCCGCTCGTCGTCGCACAACAGCTACATGTATGGCAACGCTTTCGAGGCGTTCATCGGGGCCATCTATATGGACCAAGGCTATGAGCGTTGCAAGGCATTCATCGAAAAGAAAATCCTGAAAGAATACATCGACCTGGACAAAATGTCGCGCAAGGAGGTGAACTTCAAGTCGAAGCTCATCGAATGGAGCCAGAAGTACAAATTCGCCGTATCGTTTGAGCTTATCAACCAGGTGGAAGACAAGGACCACAGCCCGATGTTTCACACCGAGGTGAAGGTAGAGGGCCTCTCCGCCGGCAAGGGCACAGGCTACTCCAAGAAAGAGTCGCAGCAGAATGCCGCCCGCATGGCCTTGAACAAAATCAAGGGGAATGCGGACTTCCGGCAAAGGATTGCCGAAGCCAAAGAGGCCAATGACGCCCTCTCCGAGGAAGCCTCAACCGAAGCAGACTCCCATCCGACGGCCTTGGACGACTAACTCGTGTTCTTCCGTCACCACCTTCATTTTCCCTGCCGTCTCCGCCAAGGGGATGGAAGTGACGTAATTGCCCCGCAAGACGATCATGCGCCCGAACTGCCCGTTGGCAATCAGCTCCGTGGCATGTCCGCCCATGCGCGTGGCCAGGTTGCGGTCGAACGGTGTGGGCGAGCCTCCGCGTTGGATATAGCCAAGAACGGTTTCGCGGGTCTCAATGCCGGTTTCATACTCCACCTCCTGGGCGATGTATTCGCCCGCACGCTTCCGCCCGTCGGTAGGGATGCCTTCGGCCACCACCACGATGGAATAAGGCTTTCCACGCTTCAGACGGTCGAGGATGGCAGTGCCGATGCGGTGTATATTATAAGCCATTTCGGGGATGAGAATGACGTCTCCCCCACCCGCCATGCCGGCATACAGGGCAATCCACCCCGCCTTGTGCCCCATCACCTCGATGACCATCACGCGCTTGTGGGCACTGGCGGTGCAGTGCAGCCGATCGATGGCATCGGTGGCAATGCTGACCGCCGAATCGAAACCGAAGGAGAAGTCGGTGCCCCAGATGTCATTGTCTATGGTCTTGGGCACGGAGACGATGTTCAGCCCCATGGCCGCAAGGCGGGCGGCCGTCTGCGTGGAGCCGCTTCCACCGATACAGACAATGCAGTCCAATCCCAGTTCCTTCATGTTGCGTTCGATGAGAAGAGGTTTGTTGACGCCGGACACCACGCCGTTCTTCTTGAAGGGATTCTCCCGCGAAGTGCCCAGCATGGTGCCTCCTTGGTTGAGCAATCCCGAGAGCGAGTCACGGGTGATGACCTCCGTATCCTTGGTCAGCAGGCCTTGGAAACCACTGTGTATTCCTATCACCTCCATGCCATAATGGTTGATGGCGGTCTTGCACACGCCACGAATCGTGGCATTGATGCCCGGGCAATCGCCCCCTGAGGTAAGTATGCCTATTCTCATAGTCCCTTGACAATTGATAATAATGTTCTAAACAGCGGTAAAGGTAAGAAAAAAGCGTGGAAAAAGATAAAGATACCAAGAATAAAGATTACTTTTGCGCCGCCAAACAGATTTCACAAAGAACGATGAACATCACGAAATTACTGAATAAGGCTTATTTTGCCCCGCGTTTGAAGGAAATCGAACAGTATGCCTCCCGCTCCGGGCAATTGCAGGAACAGGTGCTACAACGCCTCCTCCGCCTGGCAGCGGGCACAGAATGGGGCAAGAAACACGACTTTGCCCACTTGCACACGTATGACGAATTCCGCCGACGGCTCCCCATACAGACCTACGAAGAAGTGAAGCCCTACGTGGCCCGCCTGCGCCAAGGAGAGCAGAACTTGATTTGGCCGTCGGAAATCCGATGGTTCGCCAAGTCATCAGGCACCACCAACGACAAGAGCAAGTTCATCCCCGTCAGCCGTGAATCGCTGAAGGACACGCACTACCGGGGTGGCCAGGACGCCGTGGCCATCTATCTGGGACAGAACCCGGAAAGCCGCTTCTTCTCCGGCAAAGGACTGATATTGGGCGGCAGCCATGCCCCCAACCTGAACTCCAACCACAGCTTGGTGGGCGACCTCTCCGCCATCCTCATCGAGAACATCCCCTCCATCGTCAACTATATCCGCGTGCCCAGCAAGCAGACGGCCCTGATGGGCGACTTCGAGCCGAAGATGGAGGCCATCGCCAGAGAAACCATCGGCGCGAACGTGACCAACCTGTCCGGCGTGCCCTCGTGGATGCTGGTGCTCATCAAGCACATCCTGGACAAGACAGGACGGCAGACGCTGGAAGAAGTTTGGCCCAACCTGGAAGTGTTCTTCCACGGCGGAGTGGCTTTCACCCCCTATCGCGAACAATACAAGCAGCTCATCCGCAGCCCGAAGATGCACTACGTGGAGACGTACAACGCCTCCGAAGGCTACTTCGGCACGCAGAACGACCCGGCCGACCCTTCCATGCTGCTGATGATAGACTACGGCATCTTCTACGAGTTCATCCCTCTGGACGAAGTAGACAAGGAGAACCCGCACGCGGTCTGCCTGGAAGAGGTGGAACTGAACAAAAACTACGCTATGGTCATCACCACCTCGGCGGGCTTATGGCGCTACCTGATAGGCGATACGGTGAAGTTCACCAGCAAGCACCCCTACAAGTTTGTCATCACAGGCCGCACGAAGCACTTCATCAATGCCTTCGGCGAAGAGCTTATCGTGGACAATGCCGAGAAAGGCTTGGCACGGGCTTGCGCCGAGACGGGTGCCCAGGTGCTGGAATACTCCGCCGCACCGGTCTTCATGGACGCCAACGCCAAGTGCCGCCACCAATGGCTGATAGAGTTTGCCCAAATGCCGGATGACGTGACGCGCTTTGCCCGCATCCTGGACGACACGCTGAAGGAAATCAACTCCGATTATGAGGCCAAACGTCAGAACAATTTGGCCCTGCAACCGCTGGAGGTCATCGTGGCACGACCGGGACTCTTCCACGACTGGCTGGCACAGAAAGGCAAGCTGGGCGGGCAGCACAAGATTCCTCGGCTGAGCAACACGCGGGAGTATATCGAAGAGATGCTGGCGTTGAACAAATAAACAAATATGGGTAACTTTAATTGGAAAGGACACGGCTCAATGCTGGCCGCCAACGCCATGTGGGGACTCATGTCGCCCGTGGCGAAGATAGTCATGGCGGGCGGTCTCATCAGTCCGCTGGTGCTAACCGACCTGCGCATCTTCGGAGCCATGGTGCTCTTTTGGCTCGTTTCCTTCTTCCAAAAGCCGGAACACGTACACCACAAGGACATGGCCAAACTGCTGGGCACCTCGTTGCTGGCCATCGTGTTCAACCAAGGCTGTTTCATCTTCGGCGTAGGACTGACCTCGCCGGCGGATGCCAGCATCATCACGACCAGCATGCCGTTGTGGGCCATGGTGTTGGCGGCCTTCTTCCTGAAAGAACCTATCACAGGGAAGAAGGTGCTGGGCATTGCGCTGGGTGCAGGCGGTGCCCTGCTGCTCATCATGGGCAGCAACGCAACGGGGCAGGCCACCGCAAGCGGAGACCACCCGATATGGGGCGACCTGCTGGTGCTGACAGCCCAACTGAGCTATGCCCTCTACATCGTGCTGTTCAAGAACTTCGTGCAAAAGTATTCGTTGGTGACCCTTATGAAGTGGATGTTTACCTACGCTTTCATCTGCACCCTCCCCTTCTCCTACAACGACCTGATAAGCACCGACTGGAGTGTACTGAAGCTTCCGGACATCAGCGGCATTGCCTACGTCGTGGTCTGCGGCACTTTCTTGTGCTATATGCTCGTCGTCGTGGGGCAGAAGAGCCTGCGTCCCACCGTGGCGGGCATGTACAACTACGTGCAGCCCGTGGTGGCCTGCATCGTCAGCATCTGCATGGGGCTGGATGCGTTCAACCTCACCAAAGGGCTGGCCATCATGCTCATCTTCGGCGGCGTGTATTTGGTGACCATCAGCAAAAGCCGGCAGCAGATGGAAACCTACGAAAACAAGAAAATCAAGGCGGAAACGACCGAAGTGTCCGAATAATCCCTATCTTTGCAGGGAGTAACAACCGTTTCAGCTATGACAAAGTTCATCAACCCCTTTACCGATGTGGGCTTCAAGCGCATCTTCGGACAGGAAATCAACAAGGATTTGCTGATAGATTTCCTCAACAGCCTGCTCGTGGGCGAGCGACATATCCACGACATCCAATTCCTGGACAAAGAGATTCTGGGCGAATCCGTTGCTGACCGCAACTGCATCTATGATATCTACTGCACGGACGAAAACGGCGAACAGTTCATCGTGGAGATGCAAAACCGGCGGCAGGCCTACTTCCGCGAACGAGCCGTCTACTATCTGGCACGAGCCATTTCCCGGCAAGGGGAACGGGGCCTCGCATGGCAATTCAACCTGAAAGCCGTGTATGGCATCTTCTTCATGAACTTCCGGTTGGAAGACATCAAACCCAAACTACGTACCGACATCTGTCTGGAAGACCGCGACACGCACGAATTGTTCTCGGACAAAATGCGCTTTGTCTTCCTGCAACTGCCCCTGTTTGACAAAGAAGAGAATGAATGTGAAAACGATTTCGAACGATGGATATATGTACTAAAGAATATGGATACTCTGCAACGACTCCCCTTCAAAGCCCGCAACGCCGTCTTCCAAAAACTGGAAGAAATTGTGGACATCGCTTCCATGAGCAAGGAAGACCGTATAAAGTATGACGAAAGCATCAAGGTTTATCGCGACAACCTGGTCACAGAACTTTATGCCGTCCAACAAGGCAGACAACAAGGCATACAACAAGAGAAAACAGACGTTGCCCGCCGTATGAAGGCCAAAGGCTATGCCGATGCCGACATTGCCGACATGACTGGCCTGCCCCTCGAAACCATTGCAACTCTCTAACAGTAAAGAACAAAGTACAAAATCAATATGGAACATCAACTGACCATCTACAACACCCTGCACCGGCAGAAAGAAATCTTCAAGCCGCTGCACGCCCCCCACGTGGGGATGTATGTCTGCGGACCCACCGTCTATGGCGACCCGCACCTGGGACACGCCCGTCCCGCCATCACCTTCGACCTGCTGTTCCGCTACCTGAAGCATCTGGGCTACAAGGTGCGCTACGTGCGCAACATCACCGATGTGGGCCACCTGGAGCATGACGCGGACGAGGGTGAGGACAAAATCGCCAAGAAAGCCCGCCTGGAGCAACTGGAGCCGATGGAAGTGGCGCAATACTACGCCAACCGCTACCACGACGCCATGCGCGCCCTCAATGTCCTGCCCCCCAGCATCGAGCCGCAGGCCAGCGGACACATCATCGAGCAAATCGAGCTGGTGAAGGAAATCCTCGCCAACGGCTATGCTTACGAAAGCCAAGGCTCCGTCTACTTCGACGTGGCAAAGTATAACAAAGACCACCACTATGGCAAACTTTCCGGCCGCAACCTGGAGGACGTGCTGAACACCACGCGCGAACTGGACGGCCAGGAAGAGAAGCACAATCCCGCAGACTTCGCCCTATGGAAGAAAGCCCAGCCCGAACACATCATGCGCTGGTCCTCGCCCTGGAGCGACGGTTTCCCCGGCTGGCACTGCGAATGCACGGCCATGGGACGCAAATACCTGGGCGCGCACTTCGACATCCACGGCGGCGGCATGGACCTCGTCTTCCCGCACCACGAATGCGAGATAGCCCAAAGCGTGGCCAGCCAAGGCGACGACATGGTGCACTACTGGATGCACAACAACATGATTACCATCAACGGGCAGAAGATGGGCAAGTCATTGGGCAACTTCATCACCCTGGAGCAGTTTTTCACCGGACAGCACGAGAAGCTGACGCAGGCCTACACGCCCATGACCATCCGCTTCTTCATCCTCCAGGCACACTACCGCAGCACGGTGGACTTCAGCAACGAGGCGTTGCAGGCTGCCGAAAAAGGATTGAGCCGCCTGATGGACGCCATCCACGAACTGGACAACCTGAAGACAGCCGCCGCCTCATCGGTGGACGTACACACGCTGGCCGCCAAGTGCTACGAGGCCATGGACGATGACCTCAACTCGCCCATAGTCATTGCCCACCTGTTCGACGCCGCCAAGATGGTGAACAACATCGCCGCAGGCAATGACACCATCACCGCCGAAGACTTGCAGGAACTGAAGGACACCTTCCACCTCTTTGCCTTCGACATCCTGGGCTTGCAGGCAGACAACACCTCCAACGCCGGCCGCGAGGAAGCCTTCGGCCACGTGGTGGACATGCTGCTGGAAGAGCGTGCCAAGGCAAAGGCCAACAAGGACTGGGCCACGAGCGACAAAATCCGCAACGAACTGACCGCCCTGGGCTTCGAGATAAAAGACGGAAAGGAGAAGACGGAATGGAAACTGAACAAATAAAGGACTTTTTCCAGGCCGACCGCTTTGCCGCCAACGCGGGTATCGAGCTGCTGGAGGTGCACGAGGGCTATGCCAAGGCATCCCTCGTCATCACCCCCGAGCACCTCAATGCCGGCGGGCGCACGCAGGGCGGTGCCCTTTTCACGTTGGCAGACCTGACCCTGGCGGCGGCAGCCAATTCGCACGGCACATTGGCCTTCTCCCTGTCGTCCAGCATCACGTTCCTGCGGGCCAGCGGCACAGGGGATACCCTCATTGCCGAAGCACGCGAACGCTACATCGGCCGCACCACGGGCTGCTACCAGATAGACATCACCAACCAAGACGGCAAGCTGGTGGCGACGTTCGAATCAAGCGTGTTCCGCATGGGCGACAAATTACCGTTTGCAGAGGAATAGATTATTGTCATCCCTAATAATAAGGTATATGAAGAAACTTCTTTTAGGAGGCCTCTGCCTGGCCACATTGGCAACCGCCTGCGCACCGCAAGTGGCCGACAACGAATATCTGGTGACCGGCACTGTGACCGGCATACCGGACAGCACCGTCATCACCCTCCGGCGCTTGGACGGCACGCTGCTGCAAGAAACCGTCCGCGACACGGTGATTGGGGGCAGGTTCGAACTGCGCGACACCGTATCTTCACCCCTACGACTCACCCTGATGGCGCAAGGCAAGGGATTTCCAAACACTTGGCTGAACGTATGGGTCGCTCCCGGGCAACACATCAAGGTGGACGGCGACGGCCCGTTGTTCCCTCTGTGGGACGTGGAGAGCGACATAACGGAACAGCAGGAAGAAAACCGCTTTGTGGCTTACACCCGCGAGCCATTTCAAAAGGCGTTGGAATATAACGTGCAGGAAACTGCCTTCCTGAAGCAGTTGCTCAGTGAGGAGCACCGGGAGGACAAGGATTTCAAAAAGACGATATGGAGCAAAGTGGATTCCATACGGAGACTTGCGATGCCTTTCGAACTGGAGAAGGCAAAGCTGGAAGTAGAATACATGAAAACGGCACCCGTGTCGCAAGCATGGCTAAGCAGACTGGAAACGAATGCCAAGACGGTGAAAGCCGTCGCCTTGATGCCCTTCTACCGGGACTACGGGGTTTTGGACGAACCCCTAAAGGCTCTCTACCAGTCCTTGCTAGATTCCGTCAAGCAAACCCAAGAGGCGCAAGTGGCTTACCATGCCCTGTTCCCGCCCCAACGGGTGCAAGTAGGGGACGACATGGCAGACGGCACGCTCTATGACGCCGACGGCAACGAGCACCGCCTGGCCGAGTTCAAGGGCAAATATATCCTGCTGGACTTCTGGAGCCAAGGTTGCGGGCCCTGCCGGGCTGCCATCCCAGAACTGGAAGAAGTGGAGGCGATGTACACCGGCCGCCTGGTGGTGGTCAGCATCAGCACTGACACGGAAAGCAGGTGGGAAAAATACCTGCAAGAGAATAAGCTGCCAGGCATCCAATGGAACGAACTGCGCAACGATGATGGCGGATTGGAAGCCCGCTATGGCGTGCAGGGTGTGCCGCACTACGTGCTCATCACTCCCGACGGGAAGGTAAAGGATGCCTGGGTAGGCTATGGGAAAGGGATCATCAAGGACAACTTGAAAGCCCACATAAAGT
Source organism: uncultured Bacteroides sp. (assembly GCA_949292025.1). Taxonomy (GTDB): domain Bacteria; phylum Bacteroidota; class Bacteroidia; order Bacteroidales; family Bacteroidaceae; genus Bacteroides. The sequence goes on from CASEYC010000119.1 coordinate 31,549, forward strand.
AAGGAACAACACACTGACAGAACAGAGGGCGTGCCGAAACGGATATCCGCATTCCGACACGCCCTCTGTCATATCCTTGTCTTGCCTGTTGTTTACTCCACCACCGACTCCAGCGGATAGCGGTTGCCCTCCACCCCGCTGAAGAAAGCCTTGGCCGAACCGAAGCTGAGGTACATGTCCAGGCGGATGGGCAGGTGGTTGTCATCGTCGGAGATGAAGAAGGTGATAACTTCCTTCTCTTCGCCTTTCTTGTCATATTCCACAAAAGAGAAGACCAGGCAACGGTAAGTTTTATCATCCTTGGCCTCCACGTTCTCTATGCCACGGTATATCAGCGTCTGCTGCTCCACGCGGCGGCCCGTGGCCATGGGGAAATGGATTTTGTCGCCCACCTTGTAGTCTTCGGCACGCCAGGAACGGGCCTGCCCCAGGATGCTCAGCATGTCGAAGATGCAACCGTCTTCCGCCGTGTACTCCATGTGGTTGGTCTCGCGGGCAGGCTTGTACCACGTGCGCTGCTGCTTCACGTGCGACTTGCCATTCACGTAGGAGAACCAAGCTTCGTCCATCGTATGGCGCTTGCCCTCTTCGGCAGCCTTGCAGAAGTAGAGGGGCTCCAGGCGGTTGGAGACGTAACAGGTCAGCGTGTCGCGCATCTTGAAGAAGAAGTCGGCGCGCTTGCTGGTCAGCGACTTCAAGAGGAAGCGGTAGCCGGGCTTGCCCTGATAGTTGGCCGTGTCGGTGGTCAGCTCGGCCGTGCCCACCTTGATCCATATAAACTTCCAGTTGAACATCAGTTCGTAGGACACCTTTTCGCCCGGCAGGAAAGCCGTGTTCTTGGCTGTACACTGTGCCGCGGCAGGCATAGTACTTGCCACAGCCCATGAAAGAAACAATGCCAAGGCGCAAGCCAAGCGGCCTGCCCTCTTAATAGCTGTAGCCCCGGCCACTGTTGCCCGAGCTTCCACGGTTGTTCCGGTTATTCTTCTTTTTGTCTTCATCCGGTTTTTGTTTTTTCAATTCGTCAGGTTTTTGTTTATCTCTCGGCCGGCTCTTGATGTTCCAGCTCTGCGTAATGTCGAAGTTGGCTTTCAGTTCTATCACTTGCCAGTAGTAGTAGACGGATTCGGGTTGCCGCTTCCCGGCATAGTTGCCCGTGTCCCAGCGTCCGTTGCCGTTGGTGTCGTTGATGAGGCGGGCGCAGTATTTGCCAGGAGCCAGGTAGTAGAAGTCGGCCCGGCCCTCGACGACGGGCACGGTGCGCAACACCTTGTCCTGCGCGTCCAGCAGCTCGACGAAGGCCACGGAGTCCGCCCCCGTGACGTCGAAGAAGATTTGCCCGTATTCCTCCAGCGCCTTGGCCTTGAACTCCTTCTTCACCTTGTCCGTGAAGAGGCCGTACAAGCCGTGTATGGCGGTAGAGTCAATCTCCAAGGCATAGCTTTCGCCCGGCAGCCAGTCGGCAAAGATATTGTACTTCTTGATGTCCGCCGTGTCTTGCAGGAAGTCGAAGGGGATGTCGTTCCACAGCGTGTCCACCTTCTGCTTCAGGTGGAAAGCCGAGGTGTCTATGCGGGCCACCGGCTCGGTGAAGGTCAGGGTCAGGTAGTCGTAGATGTCCAGCGACGAGGGGGCATAGACATCCATCGCCAGGAATTCGGTCTTGGGACCTTCCTCTTCTTCCTCGCCTTTCTTGCGGCGTTTCTTCTTTTTCTTTTCTTCCTCTTCGCGCTCTTTTGCCTTCTCTTCCTCGGTCTTGGGCTTCACCTTCGACACCAGGCTGAGGGTGTCCGTGCGGGGCACCAGTTGGTCCAGCGTGTCGGTATAGAGATAGGTCAGCTCCATCTTCAGCGTGTCTTGCAGGTAGACGAGCGAATCCTTTATCCAATAGTCCAAGGTGTCGATGCGCCCCGTGGGCTTCTCAATGATGAAAGCATCGTCGGCATCGAAGTTCAGGCCGCGCAGGCGGGGGAAGGTGTCGGCAGGCGCAGTGAAGCAGAGGGTGAAACGCTGCATCACGGGGCGTTCGCTCTTGGCCAGACGCTGTGCGCGGGTGGTGGTTTCCTTGAAGGCGAGCAGGATGACATCGTCCGGCAGGAAGTGGGTGTACTGGCGTTCGACGATGGTGTCATACGTCAGCGTGTCTATCCACATCGTGTCCTGGCGCATCCGCTGCTCGCAGGTGGGGATGACCAGCGAATCGTTGTAGGCAATGTTCTCCGTAGGCTGCGAGAAACGGTAGTTCTGGTCGCCGTCCATCAGGCCATAAATGCGGTATTCGCCCGGCGCCACGCCACGGATGGAGAAGCGTCCGCGGCTGTCGGTACGCCCCACGCGGTCGAAGGGCAAGGTAGTGAAAGCCGAATCCTGCAAGTTGGCGTACAGGCCCACGAGCATCCCCTTCACCGGCTCCAGGTCGGCGGCATTGAGCAGCGTGCCGGACACGACCATCGAGTCTATGCGGTCGCCCGTGGAGAAGGTAAAGGCAAAGTCGTAGAGCGGGTTGCCCTCATTGTTGTCCTCGATGGCATCCGAAAAGTCTATGGTATAGGTGGTCTGGGGCTTCAGCGTGTCCACCAGGTTGACGATGATGCGCTTGCCGCTGGCCTTGATTTCGGGCTGCTCCACCTGCGGAGGCGAAATCACCACCTTCTCGCCGGGGTTCTCCAGCTTGATGTATTCATCAAACTCTATCCGGACTTTTTTCTCGTTATAGTTCAACGCCCCCGGTTCGGGCTTGCTGTGCAGGAAGACAGGCGGATCCATATCAATGGGGCCTCCCTCGATACGTCCCACGCTGGCACACGAATAGAGCACAGCGGCTACCGCGGCAACTCCCCCCAGGCGACGAAAAAATGGTTTCAGCTTTGTAGTCATTCGATTTTTCAGTCAATGCGCTGCAAAAATACACCTTATCCCCCAATAAGGCGCATTGCTTTAGGTATTTTAACCCAAAAATCCAATAGTAGAATTAAGAATGGAAGTAATTGCCCAGGATTAGTTGATGCGATAAATAGGAATTTAGCGGGCTTTGCCCGCAATGTTAAACGTGTAGGGGCGACCCTTGCGGTCGCCCCTATTCAGGGCGGGGGCAAGCCCCGCCCCTACAACGATAAATTATCATTTACTCCCATACAAAGCCTTGCCCAAATCTTCCAATCCGGCCTCTCCGGGCAATCCGGGCCAAGCTTGTTTCATGGCCTCCACGAAGGCCTGCGCCGTCTTGTTGGCCGCAAGCAACTCTTTCATCTTTTTCAGGTAAGCGATTTTGAACTCCACCGCATCGCGCGTAGCCGCGCCTCCGTGTCCGCCGATGAACAGCACCGCGCCCGAAGCCAACGAGTTTTCCGCTTCGGCGATTTCCGCGTCAATGGCAGCCGGGGAAGACACTTGCAGGTGGCTGACATGCGCCTTTGCCGGAGTCCAATGGGTGTAATAAGCCTTGCCGCCAATCAGGATGCTGGCCGCAGGAAAATCCGAAGACGCTCCCCGACGGAACTCGAAAGTCACCCCTGCCCAAGCCTGCGTAGCGCCGAAAGGCACTTCTGAGACTTCACCCGTAGGCATCTCGACCATCAAATCACCCCACATCTGTTCAAAATGCTTCATCATACCTCCGTAGACAGGGCCTTCAGAAAATGCTTTCATGCCTTCAGCCATCATTTGGGCATGATTGCCCGTCCCTCCGACATGATAATTGGAAATAATCCGCTCAATGGGCTTGCCCAGCTTTTCAATGTAATCGTCGAACTCAGCTACATTGTCCTTGAACAACGGGTGTTCCATCGTGACAAGGGAATCTTTGCCTTCAACAATGTAGCTTGCGTCTGCCATGACATCGTTGGTGTAATACACGTGCAGTTTGCAATTGCCGAGGTCATGCACCTCGAAACGTCCTTTAGTCTGTGCCATAACTGTAATTGTTAAGAAATTGAACAAAATGAATAATGCCTTTTTCATCGTTTTTTGCCTTTAATGAATGTTTGACGATTTATTACTTACCAAAAGAACCTTTGTCCCTTTTGCGCTACAAAGTTGGGAAGAGTTTTTCAATCCTGCAAGTAGGCACTTGGGCATCAGTTACTTACCACAAAGTAACCATTGCTGGGCATGAGCCACTTGCAGGCAAGAAAAAATTTCCAAAAAAGTTTCTTGCTACCCGAAGGGATTTTGCTTACCTTTGTAGAGTGAATTGAAATACATTATATTATGGATAGGAAAACGATAGAAGATGCCTTGTTTCCGGACTGCCCGATACGGAATATCCTGGCAAGGCTTTGCGACAAATGGTCACTTTTGGTCATCTACACGCTGGACAAGGCGGACAAAGAAACGATGCGCTTCAAAGAGTTGCAACGCGAAATCCCCGACATATCGCAAAAGATGCTGACAGTCACGCTGCGGACGCTGGAAGAGGACGGCTATGTCACCCGCACCGTATATCCCGAAGTCCCGCCAAGGGTGGAATATGCGCTGACCGGGCGGACATACTCTTTGCTCCCGCACATCCATGCGCTGGCCCAATGGGCGTTGGAAAATATGGACGAGATCATAAAGGATAGGAAAAAGACCGGCACGGACGGGTGTACAGGTAAGCGCGGGCGGGCGTACGCCTAAGCACGGGCGGAGGTACGGGTAAGCAAAGGCTGTGGAAATGTGCCTCGAAGACGGCCTCAAAATGCCTCAAAAGGAACCGTTTGGCAGAAGAATGGAGCAGAACAATCAAAAAAGAACCTTTTCACTTTCAAAACATAGTTAAAAAGGAAGAAGATACATTCTTAATATAGGGAGAAAAGCATAACTTTGCGCCCGAAAACTGCACAGGCTGTTTTAGTTTTCAGGGTTTCTCCCCTCATCATGGCCCGGAGAAGACGCACAAAAAGCAACAATAAAAATTACACAGATAACAGAGAACAAAAAAGAAGTATGAAGAGTAGATTAGTATTACTGGCATGTTGCCTGGCGCTGCTGAGCAGTTGCGGAAACGGCAACAACGGTGAGGCGAAAGCACCCGAGTACGCAGTGATAGCGGCGCAGACCACCACTGCAAACCTGACAAACAGCTACCCTGCCACCATCAAGGGCAAGCAGGATGTGGAAATCCGCCCGATGGTCAGCGGCTTCATCACGAAGCTGCATGTGGACGAAGGTTCCATCGTGAAGAAAGGACAGGTATTGTTCACCATCGACCAGGTGCAATACCGTGCAGCCGTGGAGACGGCCAAGGCCAGCGTGGCCACCGCGAAGGCAGCCCTGCAAACCCAGGAACTGACCACGCAGAACAACCGTGAACTGAACAAGCGCGGCATCGTCAGCGACTACCAACTGAGCACGTCCGAGAACCAACTGGCACAAGCCAAGGCCGCACTGGCACAGGCCGAAGCCGCACTGGTGAACGCCGAGCGCAACCTGCAGTACACCGAGGTGACCAGCCCCAGCGACGGCATCGTGGGCGAAGTGCCCTACCGTATCGGCAGCCTGGTGAGCGCCTCGATGGCCACACCCCTGACCACCGTGGCCGACAACTCGGAAATGTTCGCCTACTTCTCCATGACCGAACGCCAGTTGTTGCAGATGATCCGCGAGGGCGGTTCGTACAAGGAAATCCTGGCCAAGATGCCCAAAATCCGGCTGCAACTCATCGACGGCACCCTCTATGCGGACAGCGGCCGCGTGGAGACCATCAGCGGCGTCATCGACCCGACGACGGGCTCGGTGAGCATGCGCGCCCTCTTCCCCAACGCGCACAACGTGCTGCGCAGCAACTCCACGGGCAACGTGATCTTCCCCAACGTGCTGACGGACGTCATCCTCGTGCCGCAGTCGGCCACGACGGAAATCCAGGACAAGAAGTTCGTCTTTGTCGTGCAGGCGGACAACACGGTGAAGAACACCGAAATCCAGGTCTACACCCTGAATGACGGACAAAACTACTACGTGACGGGCGGACTGAAAGCCGGCGACAAGATTGTCATGGAAGGCGTGCAGTCCCTCAAGGACGGCCAGGCCATCACCCCCATCACGCCCGCCGAGAAGGAAGCTGCCTACAAGAAGGCCCTCGAAGACCAACGGAGCGGAAACATCCAGACTGCACTCCAATAACGTTTAACGATTAGTGATTAGTGGTCAGCATTCTCACAGCCACAGGCTTCCGTGCTAATCACTAATCACTAAGCACTAATCACTATAAATAGAAGTATGAACTTATCCAGATTCATCAATCGTCCGGTACTGTCAACGGTGATTTCCATCCTGCTGGTCATCCTGGGCTTCATCGGCCTGGCCACGCTGCCTGTCACCCAGTACCCGGACATCGCGCCGCCTACCATCAGCGTGAGCGCGACCTATACGGGCGCCAACGCCCAGACCGTGCTGAATGCGGTCATCTCGCCGTTGGAAGACCAAATCAACGGTGTGGAAAACATGATGTACATGACGTCCGACGCCTCCAACAACGGCTCGGCTTCCATCACCGTCTACTTCAACCAGGGCACCGACCCGGACATGGCGCAGGTGAACGTGCAGAACCGCGTGACCGCCGCCGAGGGCCTGCTGCCGCAGGAAGTGACGCAAATCGGCGTGACCACCCGCAAACGCCAGTCGTCCATGCTGATGATTTTCTCCATCTACGACATGGAGGACAAATACAACATCGAGTTCATCGAGAACTACGCCAGCATCAACATCATCCCGGAAATCAAGCGTGTGGCCGGTGTGGGCGACGCCTTCGTGCTGGGTGCCGACTACTCCATGCGTATCTGGCTGAAGCCGGACATCATGGCGCAATACGGCCTCATCCCGTCGGACATCAGCTCGGCTCTGGCCGAACAGAACATCGAGGCCGCCCCGGGACAGTTCGGCGAACGCAGCGGACAGACCTTCCAGTACACCATCCGCTACCGCGGACGCCTGCAGTCGGCTGAGGAGTTCGAGAACATTGTCATCAAGTCCCTGGCAGACGGCCAGGTGCTGCGCCTGAAAGACGTGGCCGACCTTGAGCTGGGACGTAACACCTACGGCTTCGACAACACCATGAACGGCCACAAGGGCGTCAGCTGTATCGTCTACCAGATGGCCGGCACCAACGCCACCGCCACCATCCAGAACCTGGAGAAGGTGTTGGACGACATGCAGAAGTCCATGCCGGCCGGCCTGGGCGTGAACATCGCGCAGAGTGCCAACGACTTCCTGTTCGCCTCCATCCACGAGGTAATCAAGACGTTGATCGAGGCCTTCATCCTGGTGTTCATCGTGGTGTACATCTTCCTGCAGGACATGCGCTCCACGCTGATTCCCGCCATCGCCATCCCCGTGGCGTTGATTGCCACGTTCTTCGTGTTGAAGCTCATCGGCTTCAGCATCAACCTGCTGACGCTGTCGGCCATGGTGCTGGCCATCGCGATTGTGGTCGATGACGCTATAGTCGTCGTCGAGGGCGTCCATGCCAAGCTGGATCAGGGCTACAAGTCGGCCCGCTTGGCTGCCATCGACGCCATGCACGAACTGGGCGGCGCCCTGGTATCCATCACGCTGGTCATGATGTCCGTGTTCATCCCCGTGAGCTTCATGGGCGGCACGGCCGGTACGTTCTACCAGCAGTTCGGTCTGACCATGGCCATCGCCATCTTCTTCTCCGCCGTCAACGCCTTGACGCTGAGCCCCGCCCTGTGCGCCATCTTCCTGAAGCCGCACAACACGGAGGGACATGAGGACAACTCCACGCTGAAAGAGCGCATCGGCACCGCCACGAAGGAGGCACGCAAGATATGGATACAGCGTTACGCACAGGGCCTCGGCAAGTTCATGAAGCCGAAGCTGACCATCCTCTTCACGTGCGTCGCCATCCTGGGCATGATTTTCGGCCTGTTCAGCTTCAGCGAACACCCGGTTCTCTGCCCCATCTTCATCGTCATCAGCGTATTGGCCGTGGCCGGCATGACGACAGACAAGTTCAAGCAGACATTCAACAACGACTATGAGAACCTGCTGGCCAAGTATAAGAAGCAGGTGCTGATGTTCATCCAGAAGAAGTGGCTCAGCGCCGGCATGGTGATAGCCTCCATCGTCCTGCTGGTGGTGTTCATGCAGATTACCCCGACAGGCATGGTGCCCAATGAGGATACCGGTACCATCATGGGTGCCGTGACACTGCCCCCCGGCACGTCGCAGGAGCAGGCGCAGAAGACCTTGGCCCGCGTGGACAGCCTGATTGCCGCCGAGCCGGCCGTGCAGTCGCGCACGGTGATTTCGGGCTTCAGCTTCATCGGCGGACAAGGCCCCAGCTACGGTTCGGTCATCATCAAGCTGAAACCGTGGGAGGAACGCTCGACGATGCAGAACTCCAACATTGTCTATGCCACGCTGTTCATGCGCGCACAGAAGGTCATCAAGGAAGCTCAGGTATTGTTCTTCGCCCCGCCCATGATTCCGGGTTACTCCGTGTCTACGGACATCGAGCTGAACATGCAGGACAAGACGGGCGGCAGCCTGGACCACTTCTATTCGGTGGTGAAAGACTACATGGCCGCCTTGCAGCAACGTCCTGAAATCACATCGGCCGCCACGAACTTCAACCCCAGCTTCCCGCAGTACCAATTGGACATCGACGCCGCCGCCTGTAAGCGTGCGGGCATCAAGCCGAACGACATCCTGAGCGTGATGCAGGGATACTACGGCGGCCTGTATGCCTCCAACTTCAACAGCTTCGGTAAGATGTACCGCGTCATGATTCAGGGTGAGCGCGACGCCACGAAGAACGTGGAATCGCTGGAAAGCATCAAGGTGCGCAACGACAAGGGCGAGATGGCTCCCGTCAGCCAGTTCGTGAAACTGACCAAGGTCTACGGCCCGGATGTCATCAACCGCTTCAACCTGTACACGTCCATGAAGGTGATGGTGGCTCCCGCCACGGGCTACACTTCCGGCCAGGCTCTGCAAGCCATTGCCGAGGTGGCCGAACAGAACCTGCCTGCCGGCTTCGACTACGAGCTGGGCGGTATGGCGCGTGAGGAGGCCGAGACGAGCGGCAGCACCACGGGACTTATCTTCGTGCTCTGCTTCGTGTTCGTCTACCTGCTGCTGAGTGCCCAGTACGAGAGCTACATCCTGCCGCTGGCCGTATTGCTCTCCGTGCCGTTCGGTCTGATGGGCAGCTTCATCTTCGTCAACGGAGCCAGCCTCATCGGCGGCATGCCTGCCTTGCAGATGATCATAGGCACCATGTCCAACAACATCTACATGCAGATTGCCTTGATCATGCTGATGGGTCTGTTGGCCAAGAACGCCATCCTGATTGTAGAGTTCGCCCTCGACCGCCGCAAGATGGGCATGAGCATCACGTGGGCCGCCGTCCTCGGCGCCGGCGCCCGTCTGCGTCCTATCCTGATGACGTCGTTGGCCATGGTTATCGGTCTGTTGCCGCTGATGTTTGCCAGCGGTGCCGGTGCCAACGGTTACCGCACGCTGGGCACGTCGGCCATCGGCGGCATGTTCATCGGCATGATCCTGCAGATTTTCATCGTGCCCGCCTTGTTCGTGGCCTTCCAATACCTGCAAGAGAAGTTCAAGCCGATGGAATGGGACGATGTGGACAACTCGGACGCTACGGCTGAGATTGAACAATACAGCAAATAAATAACTCGATGGAGAATGAAGAACCGCCATATTCTTCATTCTTCATTCCTAATTCTTCATTAAAGAGTATGAAAGGAAAGATAATCACCCTGATGTGTGCCACCGCCCTGCTGAGCAGTTGCCACATCTATAAAGCATACGACAGGCCCGAGGACATCACGACCGATGGCCTGTACCGCGACACGGCCTTGGTGAACACCGCCGCGGCCAACGACACGGCCAGCTTCGGCAACGTGCCTTGGCGCGAAGTCTTCACCGACCCGCAACTGCAGGCCTATATCGAACAGGCCCTGACCACCAACGCCGACCTGCGCACGGCCCTGCTGAATGTGGAGTCGGCCAAGGCCGCCTTGATGTCAGCACGCCTGACCTACCTGCCCCAACTGGCCCTGAGCCCGCAAGGTACCCTGACCAACTGGAACAAAGGCGAAGTTACGGCGGCGACGTACAATATCCCGGTCAGTGCCAGTTGGCAGATTGACCTCTTCGGCCAGATTCTGAACCCGAAACGGGCTGCCCAGGTGTCGCTGAAACAGGCGAAGTTCAACCAGCAAGCCGTACAGACACAACTCATCGCCAGCACGGCCAACATCTACTACACCCTGTTGATGCTGGACCGCCAGCTGGAAATCACGGAAAACACGGCCGATGTGTTGAAAGACTATGTAGAAACGATGGAAGCCATGTACGAGTTCGGCAGCGTAAACAGCGCCGCCATCGAGCAGAGCCGCAGTGCCTACGCACAGGTAGTGGCTTCACTGTCCGACCTGCGCCAAAGCCTGACGGAGACGGAAAATGCCTTCTGTCTCATCCTGAACGAGCCTGCCCATGCCATTGAGCGCGGTACGCTGGAAGCCCAGGTCCTGCCCTCCGAGTTCTCGGTCGGCGTACCCCTCCAGTTGCTATCCAACCGCCCGGACGTGAAGGCCGCCGAAATGTCCTTGGCCGCCTGCTACTATAACACGAACAGTGCCCGCGCCGCCTTCTATCCGCAAATCACGCTGAGTGGTACGGCCGGCTGGACCAACAACAGCGGCGCAGGCATCGTCAACCCCGGCAAATTGTTGGCCAACCTCATCGGCTCGCTGACGCAACCGCTGTTCTACCGCGGTGCGAATATCGCCCGCCTGCGTCAAGCCAAGGCCCAGGAAGAGCAGGCCAAGATTGCCTTCCAGACCACCCTGCTGAATGCCGGCAACGAAGTGAGCAATGCCCTCGCCTTGTACCAGAACAACGAGGAAAAAGTTAAATCCCGCACCATGCAGGTAAATTCTGCCCGCAAAGCTGCGGAAGATACCAGAGAATTGTTTAACTTAGGCACGTCAACCTACCTGGAGGTGCTGACAGCCCAACAAAGCTACCTGAGCGCACAGTTGTCCGAAGTCACGGACACGTTCGACCAGATGCAGGCTGTCATCAACCTGTACCAGGCTCTGGGTGGAGGAAGAGAATAAACTAACATCTATATATCATGATTAGTCCTTTAGCATACGTTGACCCTGCCGCAAAGCTCGGCAAGAACGTCACAGTACAACCTTTCGCCTACATTGAAGGCGATGTAGTAATCGGCAACGACTGCGTCATCATGGCAGGCGCGCACATCCTGAACGGCACGCGCATGGGCCGCAAAAACACCGTGCACCACGGTGCCGTGCTGGCCAGTGTGCCGCAAGACTTCCACTATGAAGGCGAAGACAGCGTGCTCGTCATCGGCGATGAGAACGACATCCGCGAGAACGTGGTCGTGGCACGCGCCACGCACAAGGACGGAGGCACACGCATCGGAAACGGCAACTTCCTGATGGACGGCACGCACCTCTGCCACGACGTGCAAATTGGCAACAACTGCGTGCTGGGCATCCGCAGCATGGTGGCCGGCGAAAGCCGAGTGGACGACTGCACCATCCTGAGCAGCAACGTCATCGTGCAGCAGAATTGCCACATAGGCAGCTGGGTGCTCATCCAGTCGGGTTGCCGCATCTCCAAGGATGTGCCGCCCTACGTCATCATGGCGGGAAACCCGGTGCAGTACCACGGCATCAACGCCGTCGTGCTGCAGCACAAGAACATGGTGGACGACCGCATCCTGCGCCACATCATGAACACCTACCGACTCATCTACCAAGGCAACTTCAGCCTGCAGGACGCCGTGCTGAAGATTGAGGACCAGATTCCCAAGAGCCCGGAGATTGAGAACATCGTGGAGTTCATCCGCAATTCGAAAGGCATCATCCGCTGATAGCTGCGCTTTAAACGATGATGATTTTTAGGCGCGGATTGCGCGGAAGGACACGGATTTCATTTTATAGAAATCATCCGTGAAATCCGCGTAATCCGCGCCAAACTTTACATTCTTAATTCTCAATTCTTCATTTAACCGTAATCCACACCCCCTCGCCCTCCGGCCTCTCCGCCAGCCGCCGCAGCAGGCGGTGCAGCCACAAGCGCGAGTCGTAGAGACGCTCCGGTTGCTTGGGCGGGCGGTAGCCCACGAGGATGCACCCGGCGGTGTCCTCCACCGTGTTGCCCGCGTGGATGCGGATGCCCGCGAAGCCGGGCACATGCAAAAGCAAAGGGAGCCACTCTCTGTTAAATTGGGGCGAGCGGGTCACTGCCACAGCGTACCTCCCTTCGGGGATGGCCGTGCGGCCCGGTATCTTGCGCCCTTTGCCTCCGGAGCCGATGTCGCGCCAGGTGGGTTCGAGTGTGTTGCAGAAGGGGTCCCCCTCTATCGAGAGGGTGCCCAGGGTGAAGCGCTTGCGCTTGTCAGTTCTTTGTAAGGTCAATTCCATCGTTGCGGTATTTTAGTTTTCGGTAATTGTTATCTGAAATAACTGAAATGTAATGCCTGTGTGCCCATAGCCGAAGCATGTTTCGGGTGTTCTTGCTATCCATCCCCTGCATCTGGCGCATGCGCTCGGCATCGGCCAGGGTGAACTCATCGGGCAGCAGAAGCAGCAGATTGCGGGGTCCCGGCAAAGAGGATACCTTTGCGGACAGGACATCCCGGTTGGCCGCTTCGATGGCCTCGCCAAAGAACTCCATCTTGCACCACAAGTCATATTGCAACGACCAGCGCACGAAGTCTTCCAACGTCTTGTCCCATTTCTCCCCGCCGGCCACATACAGCACGCATGCCTTGAGGTAGGCGATGACGTTGGCGCGGAAGCTCAGGTTCTCGTACACGCGGCTCTGCGATACCCTTGCAAACTCGGCATTCTCCTCGCACAGCTGCCTGGCCAGGGCGAATGCTTCGGGGCAATCCACCTCGCCCGTGGCACGCACCAAGCGTTCGATATACGGCTTCAGTTTCTCGTCAAAGGCCTCGTCATACGTGCCGTAGACGGGCATCTCCGCGCCGATTTCGCGCTCGGGGATGGTGCAGAAGTTGATGCGCGATATAGGGCCGTCCGTCAACACTCTGGAGAAATACCGCTTGCCTTTCAATATCGTGGTGGCGGCATTCCAATTGAAGCGGATGGTGACCTTCTCCGTCACGCTCTGTGCCCCCACGCGCGTCTGTCCGTAGCGGTTGCCGGGGTCGAAGGCCAGGCACATGATCTGAAACTGCTGGCCTCCCCGCCCGCTGCCCCGCAGGGCATCGAATTGGTCGATTTCGTTCAGTTTCGTGTATAGAAAATGCCCGTCCGCCTCCGCCGTGCGCATCACGAACGCCGGATTCGTCATGTCCGCATCAATCTCTTGAATAATCAAACCCTCGGGCCGTTGTCGCTTGTCCTTGTTGGCACCCTTCGAATTGACCTCCTGTTTCCATTGCCGCTCGCGTTCGAGGTTCTTGGCATCGCGCTCGCGGATATCCGCCATAATACGGTTGATAGGCTCGGAGATGCAGTCCTTGCCCGCGCCGGTGCCTGCCATGAGCACGTTCATCAGCGTGGCTTCGTGCGCCACGTTGTCGATGTAGCGGAAGGTCACGCGGTGCAGGTGCGCGGCGAGCGAAGGAAACACTGCGTGTGCCACGGCGGGCTTGTAGAGGTCCGGCGTGCGGCTGACGAGCAGGTCTATCAGCGGCGGCAGCTTCTCGGGCATGGCAGGAGGCAAATGGGATGAAGAAGGAAGAATGTCCGCTTCGCTGAGCGGTGAAGAATCTTTGTTGTCGCCTCCCAATTCCTCATTCTTCATTTTTAATTTTACATTCTCCACCGCTTCCTGCATCATCCGGGGCATCCCGCACCACGTGGCCGTGCAGGCACTGTGTATCAGTCCCTTCATCTCCTCCTCGGAGAGGCCGTATCTGGGCATTATTTTCAGCAACAGCCCTTCGTCCTTGTCCGTGATGTGGCGCAGGTGGTAGGCCAGGCGGTGCAGCTTCGTGTTGCGCTCGCCGGTCGCTGGTTCGCCGCCGGAGAGGATGAACCATTGTTTGATTATTTCTGCGTATGGGATGCCCTTGAAGGTATCCAAATTTGGGTTGACGTGGGAAGTATCCAAATTCCCCTCCTCCGGGGATGAGGGGTGCCCAACAGGCGGGGTGGTAGCGGCAGCAACCTCCCCGGAGGAGGAGAATTGAGTTACCTCGTTACGTGTGGTTTCCTCCGCGGAAAACAGCCCCTGTTCATCCACATACAACGTATGGTCGGCAGGCACCATGTAGATGCAGCGGCTGACGTCCTTCAGCGCGCCGTCCGCCTGGAAGCCCACATCGGCGAAGAAGCGTGCCTGCGCCTCCTGCGGGGTCATTCCCTGCGGCAGGCGGATGAGGACATGCGTGCCCCGGCGGACGGATTCTTCCACCAGCAGCACCTGCCAGCGACCCGCCTTTTGCAGCTCCAGGGCGCGGGCAAGAATCTCCTGCGAATGCCCTTTCTCGTCAAAATCCAGCATCAGCCGAGGCAGCGGTTGCAGGGCGTCGGCGGCGGCACGGTGATTGTCGCGGAAGGCGGCGCAATGGGGCGTCCACACAGGCAGGCGGTGTTTCAGTTTCTCGTCGCCCGCCTCGATGCGGCGGCACATTTCCGCCAGCCAGGGCTGGCCTCGCAGGGCCTCCCACTCCGCGCGGGTGGCCGGGAGGACGGGCGCGCCGTGGCCCCGTCCGATGCAGGTGAAAGTCGGTTGGTTGTTGTTATTGTCCATAGATTTTGATTGTTAAATGATAATTTATCAGCGTTTTTTGGCGCGGATTACGCGGATTTCACGGATATTTTTATTCTAAATCTTTGGATTCCATTGGTCATATAAATAATTAATCCGTGAAATCCGTGTAATCCGCGCCTAAACTAAATTCCTGTTTACCACCGCGTCTCCTGTCTCCGGCTCTGATAAAACCCGCTCACCTTCACCCCTTCGAGGGTGCGTGCGGTGAGAATCTCGTCCGCGGTCATCGAGGGCTTGAACGTCCAGCGTTCAATGAGCTTGCCGCCCTGCGTCATCATCACCTGGCAGTGGTCGGTCTCGAACAGCGGGATGTAGCGCGGGCCCTGCGAGCCGATGCGGTAGGGGACGACCCGCGTGCGCCCGTCCTCCTCCACGCGGATGCGCCCCTTGAAGGAGGCCGCGCCGTCCGTGGTGACGGGTGCCTTGTCGCTCTCCCAGGCACAGGGGTAGATGTTGATGTTGCCGTTGGCCAGGAAGGCCGTCTGGGTGTCCATGTAGACGTTTTCAATAAATATATTCTTTTTCATGTCTTCAAAGCTTTGTGAGCAAGGAAGCGAGAAACGTGGCCACATTACTCTCCGGAGATTCCTTGCCTCACTTCGCTCTGGTTAATGATTTAGTTTTACCAAGTCAGTTACCAGGATGTCCTGAAACATCTGCCCGTTGTACTCGCGCACTTGGAAGCGGAGCACCGCGTACACCAGTTCGCCGGGATAGAACTTGCAGCAGGCCAGGTCGCCCAGCATCGTGGCGGTGTAGGCGTTTTCATACTTGCCGCCCAGCTCTTGCAGGACAATCTGGCACTTCATCAGCTGGCCGCCTTCGGCCTTCTGTGTCTGCACGGCGAAGGGTTCGCCTTGTGCCAAAACCTTTAGTATCTTCTTCATGATTTTATGGGCCGGGCGGGGATGGTTTGTCCGCCTCGACACTGCGAAGGTACGGGCAAAAAAATCCCCCGCGAAGCCTTTGCCTCGTGGGGGAATGAAGTTGGGAAAATGGGAAGGATTTTGGGGAAATCCGTGGGAAAATCGGGAAAGCGTTACCCTTGCGCCAGCAGCTCTTGCAGCTTCAGGGCCGCTTCGACGAGGTGCTTGAGCTGTCCGTCCGCCCTGCCGCGGAGCGCCTTCCAGGAGGCCAGGTTGGTGGCCGCGCCGGGCACGTTGTTGCCTATCTTGCGGATGGAGTCATACTTGCAGGGCGGGTCGGTCGTGCCCAGCAGCGTCTGCATGGTGTCGGCAAAGGTTTGGAAGTTCTTGGGGTATTGGTACTCCTGCAGCACCTTCCACACGGCAAACCACTGGTATTGCTGCGTGAAGACGCGCTTGCCATCCTTGTCCGTGGCCGCCAGCAGTTTTTCCAAGGCGTCCTTGACGCGTTGCTCCGAGGGGGTGACGAGGTGGGCGGTGCCGCCCTGTGCGTAGTACACGTGCGTCTCCACGTGCTGGTTGTCGTGGATGTCGAACATGGGGCCTTGGAAGGTCACCGTGCCGTTGAAGGTGACGCCTGTAGTGGTAGTCGGGTTTTTCTCTTTTTCTGTCATTGTATGCCTGCTTTTACGTAGTCGTTGTTGTGGATGTCGTTCAAGGCGCCTTGGACGATGATGGTCGTTTCCTGGCTGGTGGTGGGCTTGCGCCCCAACTGCCGGAGACGTGCGTGTTCGTCTTCGCTGATCTTGCCGTTGAAGAGGTCGAAGAGCATCGTCTTGATGGCCAGCGCGTGGCCGTTTTGCTCGGCGGGCAGTTCCTCGGTGTAGTCGATGAAGACGGAGAGGGGGAGGCATAGCACGCCGTTGTTGCGGCGTTGCAGTACATCTTTCAGCCGGAGTAGCCTTTTTTTCAGCAGTTTGATGATGTTCATCGCGTTTTCCGGCATTTTTTCCGTTTTCGGGGATTGTGTGTCCATATGGCAGGGATGGGTCATGAAGTTTGTTTTCTGGTTAATTTCTTGCTGCACTCGGCTTCGTCTTGTTGTTCATCATAAGTCAAATTTCTGTTTGTTGTTCATGCGCTTGTCGGTCAGTCGCCCCGCAGGCATTCACCATGCAACTGTAAAAATCGCGTTCGCCCGTGATGTGCTCCCAAAAGTCAGCACCGCAATATACGGGATAGTGCGACTGGATAATCGTGTAGTTGCCGGACAGTTCGTCCGCCGAGCCAAACATGACGCCCACTACCAAATCGTCCGGCGAGAAAGGCAAATCGCAGAGGCAGGCTCCCCTCATCATGTTGGCGGAATTTCTCAAAATAGCCGTGGTCTCCTTCATGCCGATGCGGCTCGGCTCCATCAAGCATTGGCAATATTTCCGCCGCCCGTCTAAAGCGTCTATGAATTCGAAGTCCATGCCGGCGAACTTCGATGCATTGCCTACGAGGGACACCAGCCGGGATTTGAGCCCTGGTTTGTCGCACCCTGGCCGGAAATATTCCTTCCCGCCCTCGATGATGGATTTTTTCTGTTCTTCGGTCATTTCTTGTTTTTCCAATGAATAGGTTTTGCAGTCTGCAAAGATACGATTTCTTTTGGTTTATCCGCCGGCATCCCCGTCTTTTTCTTTGCCACGCCCCTTTTTCCGTATCGTGCTCTTGGCTGTCCCTCTTTTTCGGTGCATCATTGCAGGCATTTACATTACATTTCATTTCAGTTACCTTGAAGTGTTTTTTTCATCGTGGCTACCCAATATTACAAGTATATTATATATATTATATAATATATATAATATAA
>CASEYC010000120.1 GCA_949292025.1 uncultured Bacteroides sp.
ATTGCGATTACAAAAATGTCAAAGAACTAAATTATAAACAATTGAAAATCAGCTGGGACTAAGTGCCCAGCAGTGAACTTTCAACTAAAATGAAGTTCGGAATAAGCAATAACGTAAAGAGCCGGGTGGTGCGCGAGTGCACCCCCGAGCTGTTCCACCAGGCCATGCGTTCGGAGCTGGTGGCGGAGGTCTGCGCCGAGATAGCGGACGGACTGGAGCGGCTGCGTCGGGGCGAGCTGACGAAGGAAGAGTATGACACGCTGAAAGCGGGGCTGAAGAAGCGGTTGCCCATCTTCACGCCGCACGCCACCTTCAAGAACGGACGGCGGCTGAACGCCGACGCCATCCCCAGCGGCCTGTCGATGTACGACGTGGACCACCTGCCCAATCCCCGCGGCTACTGGGAGCAGAAGCGGCAGGAGCTGGAGGCCAGAGGCGTGATGCGCTACGTGGTGCTGGCCCACATCACACCCAGCACCGAGGGCCTGCGCCTGTTCTTCATCATCCCTGCGGGGATGGACCTGGCCGAGGCGCAGCGGTGGATGTCTCGGCAGATGGGCGACGGAAACTATGACGTCAGCGTGAAGGACTATGCGCGCTCGTCGTTCGTGGTGCCCGAGGGGTATGTGCTCTACCTTGACGAGGAGAGACTTTTTAATGAAGAATTAAGAATGAAGAATGAAGAATGGACTGATGCCACGACCTGTCATGCTGAGCGGAGTGAAACGGAGCCGAAGCATCTCACCGATGCGGATGGGAGATCCTTCGCCGAGGCTCAGGATGACAAAGAAGGGGAAGCACCCACGGCTCCCCTCCTTCGGAAAGGAGGGGTGTCCGAAATGTGTTTCAAGGGAATACCATATAGTCAGATTATTCAACAATGGTTCAAGCTGGCGGGTGGCGAACCCGTGCAGGGCGAGCGCAACGACAAGCTCCACCGCCTGGCCTCGCACCTGCGCTACATTGCGGACAACGACGAGGCGCTGCTCCTGCAGGTGATGCCCCGCTACGGCCTCTCCGAAGAGGAAATGCGGGGGCTGATACACTCCGCCTGCTCGGCGAAATGGTACTCGATGCCGCGGATGCTGAAAGAGGCACTGAATAATGGAGAATTGAAAATTGAGAATGGAGAATGGCCTGCGGATGACGAGGATAATAATTCTCAATTATCCATTCTCAATTCTTCATTACCAAAGCGCTTGCCTGCCTTGATAAAGCTCCTTGTGAGCCGCACACCCGATGTCTATAAACCTGCCGTGGCACACGCCATTTTTCCCTCGCTGGGCGCGCACCTGCATCGCGTAAGGTTTAAATACATCGACAATGTGGAGCACGAAGCCACCTTGATGAACGTGCTGATGGCCGGCACGGGCGCAGGCAAGGACTGCATTTCGGAGCCCATCAACCGCATCATGGCCGACATCCGCCGCCGCGACGAGGACAATCTGCGCCGCGAGCGGGAGTGGAAGAACGAAGTCACCTCGAAGGGAGCCAACAAGGACAAACGCCAACGCCCCGAAGGCTTGATTATCCAGGAGATTGACGCAGACATGACGAATCCCGCCTTCGTGATGCGCATGGCCGAGGCGGACGGACATTTTCTTTATACGAAACTGAATGAAATCGACCAGTTCGACGCGCTGAAGGGCACAGGGCGTGCAGGGCAGCAGTTCCAGATTATGTGTCTGGCCTTCGACCCCGGCAACCGCTACGGACAGACGCGTGTGGGCGTGCAGAGCGTGACGGAGAAGGTGACCATCCGCTTCAACTGGAACGCCGCCACGACCATCCAGAAGGGCAAGCGATACTTCTCAAAAGTCTTGACAGACGGGCCTATCTCGCGCATCAACTTCTGCACGATTCCCGAGCGTGAAATCGGCGCGGACATGCCCGTCTATGGCACGTATGACGCCGCCTTCGACGAGGAGCTTCGCCCCTACATCGAGAACCTCGTCAAGGCGCAGGGCTTGATAGATTGTCCACAGGCTTTCAAATTGGCGCAAACGTTGAAGGAAGAGTGTGCCGACTTCGCCCGCCTCTCGCAGAGCCGTGTGTACGAAAATCTCTCTTTCCGTGCCAATGTCATCGCTTACTTGAAGGCGTGTGTGCTCTACGTGGCCAACGGCTGCCGTTGGGATAAGACGTTCGAGGAGTTCATCCGCTGGTCCTTGCAATACGACTTGGCTTGCAAGATGGAGTTCTTCGGAGCGGACATCGAGGAGGCGCAGGCGGCAGGAGGGGCGCGCAACAAAAAGGGACCGCGCAACCTGCTGGAGCTGCTGCCCGACGAGTTTACGTATCAGGATGCCTTGCAGGTGCGCCTGCAGGTGGGGATGGGCGAGAAGGGTACACAAAACATGCTTTGGCAATGGGTGCATCGAGGGTACGCCTTACAGTTGACAGTTGACAGTTACAAAAAACTAAAATTCAGAAGAGATGGAAATGACATTGACAAGAACCGCCAAGCGTAAGACCTACACGATAGGCCGCCTGGAGATAGACGGGGCTTACCTGTGCGACACGCTGGAGCCTGAGTGGCGCGACCTGAAGAGGAAGCACAAGGTAAGGGGGCGCACGGCCATCCCCGAAGGACGCTATCCGGTAGTGATCACCTGGAGCCCCAAGTTCGGCCAGTGGCTGCCCCTGCTGCTGCATGTGCCCCTGTTCGAAGGCATCCGCATCCACGCGGGCAACACACCTGCCGACACGGCCGGCTGCATCCTGCCCGGCGAGAACCGCAAGAAGGGGCATGTGCTGAACTCCACGCTCTACGTCCGCCTGCTGAAACAGCTCATCGTGGAGGCCAAAGATAAGGGCGAAGGGGTGTGGATCACCATCCGATGAAGGGTCTTCACTCTCCGCAGGACACCACGACCTTCACGGGCCGATGGTCGGACTCGATGGGGGCTTCGAACACCTCGGCATGGGTGCAGCCTGCCTTCGGGGAGTCCTGGCGGAGAAGGGCGATGTAGTCGATGGTGGTCTCGGGCGCGTCGGCGGGGAAGGTGTGCGCGTCGGGCCGGGTGAGGATGTCGAAGCTCTTCTTCATCTCCGACAGGAAGGGAGAGTCGGGCGTGTCGTTCCAGTCGCCCGCAAGGAAGACGGGCTTCTGATAGCCCTTCAGGGCGTCGAGGATGACGGCGACGGAGGCCAGACGGTCTTTCTCCGTGAGCGAGAGGTGTGTGCAGGCATAGACGTAGTGGGGAAATTCGACTACCAGCAGCGCACGCCTCTCTTCTTCGCCCGGCAGGGGGAAACGCTTCACGTCCACAGGCCGCTCCGAACAAAGCATGCCGATGCCGTAGGTGCCGCCGTTGTAGTCGATGGCGGGCGCATAGACGGGGTACATGCCCGTACGCCTGCCCAGCTCCTGAAGTACGAAGAGGCCGTGGCTGCGCTGCGTGGCGCTGTCTGCCTCTTGGATGGCGACGGCGTCTGCGCCAAACTTCCTGATGACCTCGGCAATGCGGTCGTAGGACACCTGGCCGTCCAGGCCTTTGGCGTTTCGGATGTTGTAACTGGCCAGCGTCCATTCGCTGGAGGAGGCTTTCTTCCCCTGTCCGCAACCGGCCAGGCAAGGGAGCAGGGACAGCAGAAACACAATTCCAATAAAGGTACTTAACTGTTTCATATTCAATCGGAATTAAGCATTTTGTTCAGGCTATCCCATGACGCCGGTAGCCAGTTCGTGCTCCAGATAGGAGTAAACGTAATTGGGACTTTGAAAATAGAGCCCGGTCTTGGGATTGGACAACTTGGCGTAGGTGTCCGAGGTATAGAGCGTATCTACCGCATCGACAAATGTCATGCCTCGTTTCTCGACCAACAGTCGGATGAGGTCGGCCGCTACGTGTTCTATCATATAGTCAATGTCTGTCATACTTTCTTGAGTTTGGAGATGGCAAGTTCTTCCGCCTGTACAGGGTCGTCGGACAAATCATGGGCAGTTTTATCTATTGCATGACAAATGTAGTGAAAGATGGGCGGATAAAAAACAAAATCGTCGGATTTTTTGCAGGAGACCATCCTGCATCATAAAAAACACCACCGATTACACAGATGGACACAGATTCCTTTTCAGACGACGGAGGGATAATCTGTGAAAATCCGAGTAATCCGTGGTGAAAAAAAGAGCGACGTCCGGCCTTAGAACTGGAAGTAGTTCTTGGCGTTGTTGTAGCAGATGTCTTCGATCATCTGGTTGATGCGGCCCATTTCGCTGGCGGGCAGTTCGCCGTCCTCCACGTCGCGGCCTACGAGGTTGCACAGCGTGCGGCGGAAGTATTCGTGGCGCGGGTAGGAGAGGAACGAGCGCGAGTCGGTGAGCATGCCCACGAAGCGGCTCAGCAGACCCAGCAGCGACAGGGCGTTCATCTGCTTCTCCATGCCGTCCTTCTGGTCGAGGAACCACCAGCCCGAACCAAACTGGATCTTGCCTGGCAGGGTGCCGTCCTGGAAGTTGCCCAACATGGTGGCAATCACTTCGTTGGCGCAGGGATTGAGGTTATAGAGAATGGTCTTGGTGAGCTTGCCTTCGGTGTTCAGGCGGTCGAGGAACTTGGCCATCTGCTTGGCGGTGGTGAACTCGCCGATGGAGTCGAAGCCCGTGTCGGGGCCCAGGAGCTTGAACATCTTGGTGTTGTTGTTGCGGATGGCGCCGTAGTGGTACTGCTGTGCCCAGCCCTTCTCCCAGTCCATCTCGGCGAAGATGACCAGCATGGCCGACTTGAACTTCAGGATTTCTTCCTGAGTCAGCTCCTTGCCGCCATACACCTTGTTGAAGATGGCCTTGATTTCGGCGTCGGTATAGTCTTCGGCATAGAATTCCTCGATGCCGTGGTCGGACAGGCGGCAGCCTTGCTGGGCGAAGAACTCATGGCGGCTGCGCAGGGCGGCAATCATGTCGTCGAAGGTGGAGATGGCAACGCCGCTCACCTCGGCCAGCTTCTCGACGTAGGCGCGGAAGTCGGCCGGCACTTCGACGGCCATGGCCTTGTCGGGGCGCCAGGTGGGGAGCATCTTGATTTCGAAGCCGCTCTCGCGCGTCTTGATGTGGTATTCCAGTGAGTCGACGGGGTCGTCCGTGGTGCAGACTGTCTCCACATGGTAGCGGCGCATCAGGCCGCGGGCGGAGTATTCGGGCTGGCGCAGCTTCTCGTTGCACTCGTCGTAGATTTCGCGGGCAGTCTGGGGATTGAGCACCTTGTTGATGCCGAAGGCAGTCTTCAACTCCAGGTGGGTCCAGTGGTACAGCGGGTTGCGCATGGTATAGGGGACGGTCTCGGCCCATTTCTCGAACTTCTCCCAGTCGGTGGTGTCCTGGCCCGTGCAGTAGCGTTCGTCCACGCCGTTGGTGCGCATGGCGCGCCACTTGTAGTGGTCGCCTCCGAGCCAGATTTCGGTCAGTGACTTGAACTGGTAGTCGTCGGCCACCATCTTGGGGATGAGGTGGCAGTGGTAGTCGATAATCGGCATCTTGGCCGCATGTTCGTGGTAGAGCTTCTGCGCAGTTTCGGTCTGCAACAGGAAGTTTTCATCCATAAAATTTTTCATAACGTATGTGTTTTAAGTATCTAAAAATGTTACTTTCTTTCCATATACCTATATAGCACTGATTGTAAAGCGAATAGAGGCTGATTACGATTTTACTTTTATTAACCGTTATCGAACACAAAAGTAGATATTTTACTTGGAGAAACAAAATATTTCGTATCTTTGCGACGAATATTTATAATATTTAAGTTTTGGGCAAAGCGCCTTTCATTCCTACTAAAAAGCGAAGCATAGATGGGAAACAAGAACTATACCATAAAAGACATCGCCCGCATGGCAGGCGTATCGGCCGGAACGGTGGACCGCGTGCTGCACAATCGCGGCGACGTGTCGGCAGCCAGCCTGGAAAAAGTGCGCAAGGTGCTCGATGAAATCAACTACCAGCCCAACATGTTTGCCATCGGTCTGGCGGCCAAGAAGCGCTACGCCATCCTCTGCATCATACCTTATTATATGGCGTACGATTACTGGTATGCCGTGGCAGGAGGCATCGACCGGGCCGCGCAGGAACTGGCGCCCTACAACGTGACGGTGAACTACATTCATTACCTGCACGCCGACGAGGATTCCTACAGGCAGGCCTGCACGCAGGTGCTCGGCGAGGAGTGCGACGCCGTGCTGCTGGCGCCCAACTTCCGCGAAGAGACCCTGCAGCTTACGTCCGCACTGGAGCGGAAAGGCACGCCCTATGCCTTCATCGACTTCAACGTCGAACAGACGAACGCCCTGTGCTACATCGGACAGGACTCGCGCATGAGCGGATACATCGCCGCCAAGATACTGATGCGACACTTCAGGGAAGGGCAGGAGGTGGCCCTCTTCCTGAACAACCAGAAGCAGAGCCCTGCCGAGATACAGATGCAGCGCAGGCTGGAGGGCTTCATGCAATACCTGACGGAAAAACACGTGGGGCTTGCCGTCCACGACGTGGTGCTCGACAAGCAGGACGCCGACGCCAACCGACGCACGCTGGACCGCTTCTTCGACGAGTGTCCGCAGGCCGTGCTGGGCGTGGTGTTCAACTCGCGCGTCTATCAGGTGGCCGACTACCTGCACGCCACTGGCCGCCGCATGGAGAACCTGCTGGGCTACGACCTGCTGAAGAGGAACGTGGAGCGGCTGAAGACAGGCGAGGTGGACTACCTGATAGGACAACGACCCGCCATGCAGGGGTATTGCGGGGTAAAGGCCCTGTGTACGCACATGGTGTTCAAACGGCCCGTCACTGCCATGCGCTACATGCCCATCGACGTGCTGATGAAGGAAAACATTGACTTCTATTTTGAATTTGAATAAAAAAACACACATATCAAACTTCTTAAAAAAACATTGTGTATGAAAGCATTGAACAAGCAGACAGCTCCCAAAGCTGTGGCCCCCGAAAGAATTATCCAGTTTGGCGAAGGCAACTTCCTCCGCGCGTTTGTGGACTGGATTGTCTATAACATGAACCAGAAGACTGACTTCAACAGCAGCGTCGTAGTTGTGCAGCCCATCGAGAAGGGTATGGCGGAATGGCTCAACGGCCAGGACTGCCTCTATCACGTCAACCTGCAGGGACGCCTGAACGGCGAGGCAGTGAACTCACTGACACGCATCGACTGCATCAGCCGCGCCCTGACCCCCTATACGCAGAACGCTGCCTTCATGGCCCTGGCCGACCAGCCTGAAATCCGCTTCGTCATCTCCAACACGACTGAGGCGGGTATCGCTTTCGATCCTGCCTGCAAGTTCACCGACGCACCTGCCTCTTCCTATCCCGGCAAGCTGACCCAGCTGCTCTATCGCCGCTTCAAGACCTTCAAGGGCGACAAGACGAAGGGTCTTATCATCATGCCTTGCGAGCTGATCTTCCTGAACGGACACCACCTGAAGGAATGCATCTATCAGTACATCGAGCTGTGGAAGGACGACTTCGGCGCCGACTATGAGAAGTTCAAGACATGGTTCACGAAGTACTGCTACGTGTGCGCCACGCTCGTGGACCGCATCGTGCCGGGCTTCCCCCGCAAGGAGATTGCGCAAATCCAGAAAAAGATCTGCTACGCCGACAACCTCGTGGTGCAGGCCGAAATCTTCCACCTGTGGGTCATCGAGGCCGCCGAGAACCTCTCGCTGCGCCAACTGGCCGAAGAGTTCCCCGCCAACAAGGCCGGCCTGAACGTGCTCTTCGTGAAGTCCGAGGCTCCTTACCATGAACGCAAGGTGACGTTGCTCAACGGCCCGCACACCGTCCTCTCGCCCGTGGCCTACCTGAGCGGCGTGAACATCGTGCGCGACGCCTGCAACCACCCCGTCATCGGCAAGTACATCCACAAGGTGCAGTTCGACGAGCTGATGCAGACCCTCAACTTGCCGATGGACGAGCTGAAGAAGTTTGCCGCCGACGTGCTGGAACGCTTCAACAACCCCTACGTGGACCATCAGGTGACGAGCATCATGTTGAACTCCTTCCCAAAATTCCAGACGCGCGACCTGCCTGGCTTGAAGACCTACCTCGAGCGCAAGGGCGAACTGCCGAAGGGCTTGGTATTGGGCTTAGCCGCCATCATCACCTACTACAAGGGTGGCGTGCGTGCCGACGGCGCTGAAATCGTGCCCAACGACGCACCTGAAATCATGCAGCTGCTCAAGGACCTTTGGGCAACAGGCGACACCCGCCGCGTGGCCGAAGGCGTACTGGCTGCCAAGGACCTCATCTGGGGCGAGCATGGCGACCTGAACACCATCCCTGGCCTGACCGACATGGTGACTGCCTTCCTGAACTCCATTCAGGAGAAGGGTATGCTTGAGACAGTGAAGAGCATCCTTTAACGGAGAAAAACCACACTTTTTTAGATTAATAGTTGCAATGAGAGTGCAGTGGGCGTGCCTTGCTGCACTCTCTCTTTTTTATATCCGTGTGTCCAAAAATTAGACACCACTGTCTAAAAATTAGACACTCCGCCCAAAGCGGGAAAATGCTTATCTTCTGTGTTTCAGAGGTATAACAAGTTTGGCACGATTTCTGCATAAAGAAAGGCAGGAAACAACTAAAAAACACGTTATACGCATGAGACAAATCCATTACGTCATCCAGACCCTGCTCAGAGGGAAGGGGAGCATTCCCTTCAAAGTCATCTCCCTCGGTCTGGGACTTGCCATGAGCATCCTGATCTTTGCCCGCGTGGCCTACGAGCAGAGTTACGACACGTGCTTCCGCGACTACGGCCGCATCTATCAGGTGTGGAGCCAGTTCGTCATGAACGGCGAGGCGCTGGAGCCGCAAACCATGAACATGGGGCCGCTGGCAGGCGCCATCCTCGAAAGCTTCCCCAAGGAGGTGGAAGGGGCTACCTGCACGTGCCGTTATCTGGCCTCGTGGCCGCTCTACTATGGCGACCACCGCTTCGACGAGTCTAAAATCTGTGCCGACTCGCTCTTCTTCCAGACGATGGGCATCGAGGTACTGAGCGGCAACCCTGTGCAGGACCTCCAGCAGCCTAACGTCATCTATCTGAGCAAAAGCCTGGCCGAAAGGATGTTCGGCGGCGAAGAGCCCATCGGAAAGGTCATCAGCTACAACCACGAACGCGACCTGACCGTGCGGGGCACCTATGCCGACCTGCCCGACAATACGACCGTGGGGGCCGACGCCGTCATCTCGCTGCCTCCCGCCTGGGCCGCCAAGCAGATGAACTATTCGTGGGACGGAGGCGACTCCTACTGTCAGTACGTGCGCCTGCGCCCTGGGGTGGATGTGGAAACCCTCAACGCCCGCATGAAGAAGATGACCGAGAAGTACCTGCCCGCCCGAGACAGCTGGAGCTATAGCGCCTGGGTGCAGCCCCTGCGCGACACCTTCCGCCAGCAGGACGACGTGCGCCGCATGTTCACCATCATGCTGACGCTGGGCCTGTCCATCCTCTTCATCACCGCCCTGAACTACGCCCTCATCTCCATCTCCTCGCTGAGCCGAAGAGCCAAGATGGTGGGTGTACACAAGTGCAGCGGAGCCAGTGGTGAA
>CASEYC010000121.1 GCA_949292025.1 uncultured Bacteroides sp.
CGAAAGCCATCCTCTAATTGCAGACGGGATTCGTCTGTCAATGATATGGTTTTGATCTTTGCCATAATAGTACAACTCTATAATAATGGGCAAAGGTACAAACTCATAATGATATAAACTAATTTTCAACATCTACTTATCCTTATTCAGTTATCATACGGAGGAGGCACGGTTCCACCGGCGATGGAACCGAGTTCCACCCGTCATGGAACTGAGTTCCACCCGTCATGGAACCAAGTTCCATCCGTCATGGAACTTGGCCTACTCCCCTACTCGTCCCGCAAAGCCTCCGTAGGCGGCACGCGACTGATGCTCCGGGCGGGCATCCACACCCCGAAGAGCGTCACGGCAAGCAGCACGGCGTAGACCGCGAGGCTGATGATGGTGAAGTGCAGGGCGAAGTCGTCCGTCCAATAGAGGCCGACATAGCGGTCCGTCGTGGTGCCCGCTGCCAGGCCATCCATCATGGCGTAGTTCCAATAAATCAGGCAACCGATGGCCACGGCAACCGTCACCAGCAGCGCCCCTTCGGCTAGGAGCATCGCGCGGATGCGGCGGGGCGTCGCGCCGAAGCTGAGGTGTACGCCCACCTCCTCGCGCCGCGTGCGGGTCTGTACCCAGAAGGTGCCCGCCACGCCCAGGCAAAGGTTGACGAGGAAGAACACGGACAGAGCGAGGCTGCGGCGGAAGAGGGCGGTGCTGGTGGCGTAGGCCTGATCCTGCAACATCGTGCGATAGCACTCCACCTTGTTGGCATAGAGGTTGCCCACGCGGAGGTTCTCCAGCATCCAGGGCTGGAGGTCGTGCAGGAAGCGGTCCATGCTGACGCCGTCCTTCAGGCGGAGGGCCACCTTCATCCGCGCGGAGACATGAGTCGCCACCTGCGCGGGGTCTATGTTCTTTATCATGTAGGGAGAAGGTTTCTCGTCCAGCCTCCGCTTGATGGGGCCGATGGCGCCGGGTATCTCGATGTAGTTCGTGTCGCCGTTGGTAATCCACGGCAGGGTCTTGCCGCGCGGGTCGGTATCGCCCCAACCCACCTGGAGCAGGTCTTCGGTCATGATATATTGGCCATCGCGGCAGAGGAAGTCCGACAACTCCTCCAGCGTGCGCCCCGGCTCGGGACGGAAGCCGAAGGTCTCGAAGAACTGCTGGCCCGCCGTGTACTCCAAGACATTCCACTGTGTGTTCAGTGTGTCCTTCGGTAGCGGAAGACTGGTCTTCATACTGCCCGACCCGCCGGGGAAGCCTATGCCCATCAACGGGGTGGCCAACGCCACGTCCGGATGCTGGCGCACCCGCAGCAGGATGGACTCCAGGGTGCGCATCCGTCCGGCGGAGTCCCAGGCCGCGGCATCATAGCCGGGTGCTTCGGGCGGTAATTCCCCGAAGGAGATGAGCGCCATACGATGGGCATCGTAGCCCAGGGGCAGACGGCGGTCGTGCAGGGAGACGATGACGGGGTCGAAGATGGCCCACGAGATGACGGTGACAAGGATGAGTTCGGCCAACAGCCAGCCGTTGCGGCGGCGTCGGGCCCAGAGGGTATGTAGGATGAGTTTCAGCATAGCAGTAGGTTTTATCTCTTTTCATACAAGGATTGGACAATGGGATGTCTGAGCGACCACCAGGCCGGGATGAACGCCGACAGGACATTCAGCACGAGGCACAGGGCCAGGGCGCAGACAAAGACCAGCGGGGCGAAGAGCATCTCGCCGCTGACGTAGGCGGCATCGCCCGCCACACGGGTGGCATAGCTGTCCAGGATGGTGAACACCCACCCACGACCCAGGAAGAGGCATGCCCACGCCACCAGCAATCCGATGAATCCGCCGATGAAGGTGAGCAGCAGGTTCTCCCACAGCACCATATTCAATAGCGTAGACCGCCACGCCCCGAACGTCTTGCGGATGCCCATCTCGGCCAGGCGGCTCTCCATGCGGCTGGCAATCAGGCCGGAGAGGTTGAGGGCGGGCACCAAAAGCAGCACCAGGAGGATGAGCAGCAGCTGGCGGACGGCCTTGCCCATGCTGCCCTCGCTGCCGGCGGTGCTCTCCAAGACGCTCTGCCAGTGGGTGCTGGGACCGCCTTGTATCTCCAAGGTCAGGTTCTCGCCCTGGTGGGAGGTGTTGTAACGCTGCAAGTGCTCGTCAATGGCTTGGCGGATGCGGCCGATGCCTGCCTTGTCCCGCGCGGCGATGGTGACGGAGAGGGGACCCATCTCCCAGGCGTGCTCGTCATTACTGTTCAGGAGACTCTTCTCAATACTGTAAGGAGCGTACATGTCGGCAAAGGAGCTTTCCATCAGTTTGCTGGGAGCCTCGACCACGCCGCACACGGTATAGGTCCGGTAGTTCATCAGGAAGGTGCGCCCCGTCACCCCGGTGTCCGCGCCGAACAGCAGCCGAGCCAGGCGGTCGGTGATGACCGCCCGGTACATGCCCCCGTCGAAGTCGTCCTGCGTGAAGGCCGCCCCGTCCCGGAAGCGGAAGGTGTAGAGACGGAAAAACTCCGGGTCGGTCAGGCGGACAGTCACCGGCTCGTCCTCGCGTCCGTCCGGGCGTTGAACGTATGCGGCGTTTCTCCAGCCACTGCAATGGCCGGACACCACGGCGGCATCCTCCAGCGGTCGGAGCCATTCGGTCACAGCCCGGTGGGAGTAGCCGTTGGTCCACCAGGCCCAGCCTCCATTGTCAAAGGTCTGCGACAGCTTCAGGCTGCCCATATACAGGGTCGTGCCTCGCCGCTCCTCCGGATAGACCGGTGCCAAGCGGACATAGTAGATAATGGCCATCATCATCGTCATGGCAATGGCCAAGGCCGTGCCCACGATGTAGAGGGTGCTGAAGAGGCGGTTCTGCTTCATCAGCTCCCAGGCTTGCTTGAGGTAGATTCGTAACATAGGGGTAAATGATAATTTATTAGCTACGAGCTACAAGCTACGAGCTACGAGTCAAGTTGCTTTAGTCTTTTAGTGCACAGCTACTTGTAGCTCGTAGCTCATCACTTGTAGCTGCGGGGCTCCGCCCCGCTAAATTCCTATTTCTTCAACTTCAGACTATTCTTGTTCTTATAGTTGCTCATGTCGCTGACCACCACCTGCTCGCCCGGCTCCAGTCCGCTGACCACCTCAACATACTCGAAGTTGGAGTCGCCCAGCTGCACCTTGCGCTTCTCCAGTTCGTTGTCCGAAGTGCGGACGAAGAGGTCATACTCGCCACGGCCCACGTAGTAGGAGGCATTGGCAATGCGCATCACGTCTTCCTTCACGGCGTTCATCACGTAGACATCCGTCTTCAGGCCGGAGCGCAACCGCTTGTGGCTGTCGTCCTCCAACTGCACGGTAAAGCTGATGACACCGTTCTTGGAGAGCGGGGTGACGCTGCTCACCTGTCCCACCAGTTGCTCGCGACCAATCTTGACGATGGCCTTGCCGCCAGCTGTCACACGGTCGCCGTAAGTGTCGGCAATCTCGCCCTCCACCTTGAAATGGCTCAGATCGGAGATGATGGCTATCTGCTCGCCCTGCCCCACCTGCTGGCCTATCTGGTTATTGATATAGGTAAGGATGGCCTTGCGGGGCGACTTCACCTGGGCGTCCTCCAGCGTGCGGCGCGTCTCGGCCAGGCTCTTGCGGAAGATGGAGAACTCCAGTTCCTTCACCTTGTATTCGGCATCCAGCACCTCCTGTTCGTTCTCGTATTGCTGGCGCAGCTGCTCCAACTCCAGTTCGGCCACGTTGACGCTCAGCTCGGCCTGGCGCACCTTGTCCGTGGTGCCGGAGCCGAGGCTGTCCAGGTATTGCTCGTTGCGCAGCTCCACGCGCATCCGGTTCAGCTTCATCTCGGACACCTTGATTTGCATGGCCAGATCCTTCAGCTTGGTTTCGTTGTTCACCTTCAACTGCTGGAGCTGGTAGCTCTTCATCTGCTCCTCGTCCAATTGCTTCTTGTACTCCGTCTCGGCACTCTGCAGATCCAGCTTCAGGATGGGGGTGCCCACGTCCACGCTGTCTCCGCCTTTCTTATACACCTCCAGGATGCGAGTGCTGATGGGCGAGGTCATTATCTCCTCGAAGGCCGGCACCACCTTGCCCGAAGCACTGACGCTGACCTCGATGGTGCCCCTGTCCACGGTGCTGAACACCACGTCCTTCTCCTTCACCCCGGTGCGCATCACGGAGATGAGCACGCTGATGACCACGATGACTGCCGCCGCGCTGATGCCGTAGCGGATTAACTTCTTGTTACGCTCCTTCTGGCGCACTTCCTTTGGGATTTCTCTGTCCATACCTTATCTTATTAATGTTTATACCTTTTATTATATATAATAGGCGCGGATTACACGGATTTCACGGATGACGCGCCTACTACCACCTTACGACAAGCGAAATCCGTGCCAAAAACATAACTTCCTTATTCTCAACGGGAAGACAAAAACAGGGGTGTCCGATATCGAACACCCCTGTACATTTTCGGATACCCCGGTGGCTATTTCCGTGCATCCAGCAACGCCTGCAACTCCGTGCAGAGCCGCTCCTTCACCTCCGCCATCGGCACCTCGCGACGCAGTTCCTTTTGCAGGGAAGTGACTCCCTTGTCCACGAATCCGCACGGGTTGATGTAGCTGAAGTAACGCAAGTCGGTATTGACGTTCAAGGCCAGGCCGTGCATCGTCACAAAGTGGCTGGCGTGTACCCCGATGGCGCATATCTTGCGGGCACGGGGCGTGTCGCCCTCCAGCCAGACACCCGTGGCCTTGTCCAGCCGTCCTGCCTGGATGCCGTAGGAGGCGCAGACACGGATGACGGCCTCTTCCAACAGCCAGATGTAATCCCGCAGGCCCAAGGAAAACTCCTCCAGGTTCAGGATGGGGTAGCACACCAACTGCCCCGGCCCGTGGTAGGTGATGTCCCCGCCGCGGTCGATGTGGTAAAGGGTGGCCCCCAGCCGTTTCAGTTGTTCCTCGCCCAGCAGCATGTTGGCGTCCTTGCCGCTCCGCCCCAAGGTATAGACGTGGGGATGCTCGCACAAGACGATGCGGCCCGGACATTCCTTGCCCACCTGCTTGGCCGCCCACACGGCATCGAAACACTCCTTCTGGCGCTTCCACGCCTCTTCATAGGGGATGAGTCCCCAATCTGCTATTTCCGGTTTCATATTCATTCGTCTGACTTTGTTTCGCAAAAGTACAAACAATTCCTCGGAAAGAGCTACCTTTGTCGAGGATTTAATAAAGAATATGCGTATGGATTTTCCCCAAGTGGACTTGCCCATGAACCTCATCGCCTGGACGGAGGTGACGGACGAGGTTCTGAACATCTACAAGCAACCGTGCAGGCTGAAGGCTTGCATCTTCGCCCTCTGCGTGGAGGGCTCCATCAGCGTATCCATCAACCTGATGGGCACGGAAATCAAGCAAGGCGACTTCATCACCCTGTTGCCGGGCACCATCATCCAATTCAACGGACAGAAGGAGAAAGTCCGCGTGGCTTTCGTCGGCTTCTCCTCCCAATGCGTCACGGGAGTCAACCTCATCCAATCCACCCTCACCAGCTTCCCCATCCTGCTGGAGTATCCGGTCATCACCCTGAACGAAACCATCGCTTCCTACATCAAGGACTATTTCGCCCTGCTGGCACGTGTCTCCACGGGCCCCTACCCGCCTGGCACCCGGATGGCCCAGCAGATATTGCAAAGCTTCCTGCAAAAGGTGGACACCCTCTACAACATCCAGCCACGCAAGGAGCAACCGCCCAAGAACCGGAAAGAGGAAATCTACCGGAAACTCATCCAACTGGTCATCGAGAACTACACCCGTGAACGGCGCGCCCAGTTCTATGCCGACCGGCTGGGCATCTCCCTGCAACACCTCAGCACCACCGTGAAGCAAATCACCGGCAGGAACTTGCTGGACATCATCGCCGGCGTGGTGCTGATGGACGTCAAGGCCAAGCTGAAGTCCACGGACATGACCGTGCAGGAAATTGCCTACTCGCTCAACTTCCCCAGCGCCTCCTTCTTTGGCAAGTACTTCAAAAGGTATATGGGCATCAGCCCGCTGGAGTACAGAAACAGTTGACGCATTTTTTCCCCGATTTGTGCGGGCGATTCGGCAAATATCCCTTATATTTGTGATAGTGAATGAAACCACAATTGTTATTTTATAAACCAAAAGACAAGATGAAGAAGCAATTTGTCAACCTGCTTGTCATTCTGCTTACGGCAAGCGGACTTTTATCTTCCTGCGATAGCAAAACGAACCGCAACTACGGTGCGCTGGAGTTCGACAGCATCCCGCTGAACGTCACCGAACACCTCTTTGCCGACACGGCCAAACCCGCCTGCAACCTGGTCATCAGCCTGGCCTATGTCAAGCAATCGACGGACGAATCCCTGAAGGACAGCCTGAACACCTACTTCCTCGCCACCTGCCTCGGAAACGAGTTTACCGGGATGACCCCGCAAGAGGCCGTGCAGCAATACAAGGAGCAGTATGTGAAGAACTACCGCAACGACCTGGAGGAACTCTATCAGAAAGAAGAGAAAGAATTCGGCGATGCCGACCAGCGCGCCTGGTATTCCTATTATAAATATGTGCGGAGCCAAGCGCAGTTTTACAAGAAAAACCTGCTCGTCTACCACACCCGCTACGAGGAATACACCGGCGGTGCCCACGGCATCTACATGGATTCCTTCCTCAACCTGGATCTCCGCACCCTGACCCCCATCCGGCTGGACGACCTCTTTGCCGACAATTACGAAGAAGCCCTGACCGACCTGCTATGGAACCAACTGATGGCGGACAACAAAGTCACCACCCGGCAGGAACTGGAAGACCTGGGCTATGGCAGCACGGGCGACCTGACGCCCACCGAAAACTTCTACATCGGCGAGAAAGGCCTGACCTTCCACTACAACGTCTACGAAATCGCCCCCTACGTGATGGGAGGCATCGAAATAGAGTTGCCCTACGAAATCATGGCACACCTGCTGAACGACGAACACAAGATATTGGATTCCGTCAAATGAACCCATCCGAACAGACTATGGAACTGATACAGAAATATTTCCCCAACCTCACCGAGGAGCAGAAGCAGCAATTCGCCGCCTTGGGTGACTTGTACACCGACTGGAATGCCAAAATCAACGTCATCTCGCGCAAGGACATCGGCAACCTCTACGAACACCATGTGCTCCACTCGCTGGGCATAGCCGAAGTCATCCGCTTCCGCGAAGGCACACGGGTGATGGACTTGGGCACGGGAGGCGGATTCCCCGGCATCCCCCTGGCCATCCTCTTCCCTGAAACCAGCTTCCACCTGGTGGACAGCATCGGCAAGAAAGTGCGCGTGGCGCGCGAGGTGGCCGGAAGCATCGGGTTGAAGAACGTGACCTTCCTCCATGGCCGCGCCGAGGAAGAGAAGGGCTTGTTCGACTTCGTGGTGAGCCGCGCCGTGATGCCCCTGCCCGACCTGGTGAAGATTTGCCGGAAGAACATCGTCCCCACCCCGCACAACGCCCTGCCCAATGGACTTATCTGCCTGAAGGGCGGCGAGGTGGAAAACGAAATCCGTCCTTTCCGAAACGAGGCCATGACGTGGGATTTGAAGGACTACTTCGAGGAAGAGTTCTTCGAAACCAAGAAAGTGGTGTATGTGGCCATCCACCGATAAATCATCATTATAATCATATACAACGAACCATGAAAATTAAACGATTCGAATTCAATATGTTTCCCGAGAACTGCTACGTGCTCTGGGACGAAACCAACGAAGCGGTCGTCATTGACCCCGGTTGCTTCTACGAAGAAGAGAAACTGGCCTTGAAGGACTTCATCATAAAGAACGAACTGAACGTGAAACACCTGCTGAACACCCATCTCCACTTGGATCATATCTTCGGCAACCCGTTCATGTTGAAGGAATTCGGACTGAAAGCCGAAGCCAACCAGGCTGATGAGTTCTGGATTGACGAAGCCCCCAAGCAGAGCCGAATGTTCGGCTTCCAGCTACAGGAAAAGCCGGTGCCTTTGGGCGGTTACCTGCACGACGGGGATATCATCACCTTCGGACATACCCAGCTGGAGGCCATCCATGTGCCCGGACACTCGCCTGGCAGCCTGGTGTTCTATTGCGCCGCCGAACATTGCATGTTCTCGGGCGATGTGCTCTTCCAAGGCAGTATCGGCCGGGCAGACCTGGCGGGAGGCAACTTCGACCACCTGATAGACAATATCTGCAGCCGCCTCTTCATCCTGCCCAACGACACGGTGGTTTATCCCGGACATGGGGCACCCACCACCATCGGCATTGAGAAGGCAGAAAACCCGTTCTTCAGGAGTTGAGAACATCATGATAAATATCCCTCTTGAACAACCTAAAATCCCTCTTTATATGAATAATCATCCTTTTTACGAACGCCACATCGGCATCAATGAAGCCGACGAAGCCCGTATGCTCCAGAAAATCGGAGTGGGCACCTTGGACGAACTCATCGACCAGACCCTTCCCGCCAACATACGCCTGAAGGCTCCCCTCGCCCTGCCCGAAGCCATGGACGAGCACGAGTTCGCCCGCCACATCGGCGAACTGGCCGCCAAGAACAAACTCTACACCACGTACATCGGACAAGGCTGGTATGACACCATCACCCCGGCCGTCATCCAGCGCAACATCTTCGAGAACCCCGTGTGGTACACCTCCTACACGCCCTACCAGACCGAAGTGTCGCAAGGCCGCCTGGAAGCCCTGATGAACTTCCAAACCGTCATCTGCGACCTCACGGGCATGCCCCTGGCCAACTGCTCGTTGCTGGACGAGGGAACCGCCGCCGCCGAGGCCGTCACGATGATGCACGCCCTGCGCCCCCGCGACATGCAGAAAGCCGGTGCCAACACCGTCTTCGTGGACGAAAGCATTTTCCCCCAGACCTTGGCCGTGATGCGCACCCGTGCCATTCCCCAAGGCATCATGCTCCGTGTAGGAAAATATAGCGAACTGGAATTCACGCCGGATCTCTTCGCCTGCATCCTCCAATACCCCAATGCCGAAGGAAGCATCGAGGACTACCGCGACTTCGTGGAGAAAGCTCACGCAGCGCATTGCAAGGTGGCCGTGGCCGCCGACATCCTGAGCCTGGCCTTGTTGACCCCGCCGGGAGAATGGGGCGCGGACATTGTCTTCGGTTCCTCCCAACGCTTGGGCACACCGCTGTTCTACGGAGGACCGTCGGCTGCTTACTTCGCCACGCGGGATGAGTACAAGCGCAACATGCCGGGCCGCATCATCGGCTGGAGCAAGGACAAGTACGGGCACCTCTGCTACCGCATGGCCCTCCAGACCCGCGAACAGCACATCAAGCGTGAGAAGGCCACTTCAAACATCTGTACCGCCCAAGCCCTGCTGGCCACGATGGCGGGCATGTATGCCGTGTGGCACGGACCTGAAGGCATCCGCGACATCGCACAGAGAATCCATCGCACGGCGGCTTTCCTCTCTGACACATTGGAAGGCTGGGGCTACAAACAACTGAACACCGCTTTCTTCGACACCTTGCGCATCGCCTTGCCTGAAGGAGTTTCGCAAGAAGCCGTGCGTGCCATTGCCTTGGAGCATCAAGTCAATCTGTTATACCTGCCCAACGGCATCGTCGGACTCAGCATTGATGAGACGACCGACCGTCAAGCCTTGGAGGTGTTGCTCGCAATCTTTGGCAAAGCCATCGGTTCCGCGAAAGATTATCCCGACACCCTGCCCGATGCCTGCCGCATCCCCGAAGCCCTGCGCCGCACCACTCCCTACCTGACTCACGAGGTCTTCCACCTCTATCACACCGAGACAGAAATGATGCGCTACATCAAACGCTTGGACCGCAAGGACATCTCCCTGACCCACTCGATGATTTCGCTCGGCTCGTGCACGATGAAGCTCAATGCCGCCGCCGAAATGCTGCCGCTGAGCCTTGCGGGATTCTCCGGCATGCACCCCTTGGTGCCCGACTACCAAGCAGAAGGTTACAAGGACCTCATCCGCAACCTGGGAGAAGAACTGAAGACCATCACCGGCTTCGCGGGCATCAGCTTCCAGCCCAACTCCGGAGCGGCGGGCGAATATGCCGGCCTGCGTACCATCCGGGCATATCTGGAAAGCATCGGACAGGGACACCGCCACAAGGTGCTCATCCCCGCCAGTGCCCACGGCACCAACCCCGCCAGCGCTGTACAGGCCGGATTCACCCCCGTCACCTGTGCCTGCGACGACCGTGGCAATGTGGACATGGAAGACTTGCGCCGCAAAGCCGAAGAAAACCGTGACGACCTGGCCGCACTGATGATTACTTACCCCTCCACCCACGGCATCTTCGAGGCGGACATCGTGGAGATCTGCCAGATTATCCATGCCTGCGGCGCACAGGTTTATATGGATGGTGCCAACATGAACGCCCAGGTGGGTCTGACCAATCCCGGCACCATCGGCGCGGATGTCTGCCACCTGAACCTGCACAAGACCTTCGCCTCGCCCCACGGTGGCGGCGGTCCCGGCGTAGGTCCCATCTGCGTGGCTGCACACCTCGTGCCCTTCCTGCCCGGACACGGACTGTTCGGCAATGATGCCAACGAGGTGGCTTCCGCTCCTTGGGGCAGTGCCGGCATCCTGCCCATCACCTACGGCTACATCCGCACGATGGGTGCCGAGGGACTGACCCGCGCCACCAAGATCGCCATCCTCAACGCCAACTACCTGGCCGCCTGCTTTGCCGACACCTACGGCGTGGTCTACCGCGGCGTCACCGGCCATGTAGGACATGAGATGATTCTGGAGTGTCGCAACGTACAGGCCGAGACGGGCATCACGGAGAACGACATCGCCAAGCGCCTGATGGACTACGGCTACCATGCCCCCACCCTCTCCTTCCCCGTACACGGCACGCTGATGATAGAGCCGACCGAGAGCGAAAGCCTTGCCGAACTGGACAACTTCGTGGCCGCCATGCACAGCATCTGGCAGGAAATCCAGGAAGTGAAGGAAGGCCGCGCCGATGCCAAGGACAACGTCCTGCTCAACGCCCCGCACCCCGAATACGAGGCCGTGGCCAACGAGTGGGACCATGCCTACACCCGCGAGAAGGCCGTTTATCCTCTGCCCTCCGTGCGCGAGAACAAGTTCTGGATTAACGTGGCCCGCGTGGACAACACGTTGGGCGACCGCAAGCTCGTAGCCACCCGCAACGGATCGTTGGATTAAAAACAACCGAGAGTGTGCCGAAACGATAAAGGATAATCTTTTATCGTTTCGGCACCCCTTATAAACATAAATGATAAATCTCCCCTGTAACCCCCTTGTAACCTTCCCGTAAGACACACGTATCCTCCTTGCAACATCCACGTCACACGAAAGCCTCATCTTTGCAGCGGAAAAAGAAACAAGTAAAGCAAAGATGACTACAAGACTGGATTTGGGAAGGATTCTCTTCCTTATTTTATTCGGATTACTCTCCTGCATGGCTGTCATGGCAGGTAACCTGAAGGGCAACATCACCGACAAGGCGACGCGCGAACCGCTGACGGGTGCCACCGTGCAAGTGGTGGGAACCGCACTGGGAGCCGTGGCGGACATTGACGGCAACTACCAACTGAACCTGAAGCCCGGCACGTACACCCTGCAAGTATCCTACATCGGCTACAAGACCGAGGTGGTGGAAGGACTGACCGTCGGACAGACGGACATCGTGATGAACTTCGAGCTGGACGCCGACACGGAAGTGCTGGGCGAAGTGACCGTCACCGCCCGCAAGAACCTGGAAGGCGAACGCGCCTTGCAGATGGAACGCCAGAAAGCCACCCTCGCCATCGAGAACATGGGTGCCAAGGAAATGACCCTGAAAGGCATCAGCAACGTGCAGGAAGGCGTGAAGCAAATCACCGGCATCTCCATCGCCGACGCCGGACAGCTCATCGTCCGCGGACTGGGCGACCGCTACAGCACCACCACCCTGAACGGACTGCCCATCGCCTCGCCCAACCCGGACAACAAACTGATTCCGCTGGACCTCTTTCCTTCGAGCACCGTGCAGAACATCACGGTGAGCAAGGTGTATGACGCCGCCGTCTTCGCCGACTACAGCGGGGCGCACATCGACATCAGCACCAAGGAGAACACGGTGGACAACTTCTTCAACGTCAGCTTCAACGTCGGGGGACGCTTCAACACCCTGGGGCAGGACTTCTACCAGATGGACCGCGGCACGCTGTTCAAGAACCCCTCCATGGACCAGAGCATCTACGACATGAGCCTCAGCGACTTCGAGGATTATGTGACCCAGCACAACATCTTCCACACCACGTTTGAAGTGGAGAAGAAGACGGCCCTGCCCGAATTCGGAGGCAACATCGGCTTCGGACGCAACATCGGCATCGGCGACCAGACCCTCAGCCTGCTTGCCTCGCTCAGCGCCAGCAACGGGACACAGGTGACGAAAGACGCTTTCTACAAGACGCTGGAAGCCACGGGCAACATACAGAACGACTTCGGCTATGACGAATATACGTCTTCGCTGAAACTGGCGGGACTGGCATCGGCCAGCATGACCCTGCGCCGTGACGACCGCATCAGCTACACCTTCTTCTACGCCCGCAATGCCGAAGACAGCTACCAGCGCCGCGAGGGTGTGGACGCCGAGGGCCATCCGCTGATTGGCAGCAACGACATCACCCACATCTACACCTTGCAGAACCACCAGCTCAACGGCCTGCACCACTTCGGCCAGCAATGGGAACTGACCTGGGGAGGCTCTTACGGCAAGACCAGCAGCGAGGAACCGGACCGCCGCCAGGTGATGTTCGAGAAGGAAGACGACGGCACGCTCAGCCTCTTCAAGCTGAACCGGCAGGAGACCATGCGCTACTTTGGCGACCTGACCGAGGATGAATGGGTGGGCAACATCGCCCTGAAATACAAATGGGCGGACGAGAACCATGTCCGCGCGGGATTCAGCTACAAAGACAAGAACCGCGACTACATGGGCACCCGCTTCTACTACAACCTGAACCGCCTGAACCCCACGATTGAGGACATCTACCACACCGACGCCTTCCTGAACCAAGAGAACGTGGAGAACGGCAACATCGTCATCGAACGCCGCATGCAGCCCCACGACACCTACCGCGCCGGCATGGAGATCTACGCCGCCTACGCACAGACGGACTTCTATCCGCTCAGCAACCTGCTGGTGAACATCGGCCTGCGCTATGAATATGCCAAGCAATGGGTGGAGTACGCCATGGAAGGCCAAAGCAAATTCCAAAGCCGGCGCGACATGAACAAGCACGACTTCTTCCCCACCGTCAACCTGAAGTACAGCATCAACGACCGGAACAACCTGCGCTTCTCCCTGTCGCGCACCATCACCCGCCCCTCGTTCATCGAGATGGCCCCCTTCTTGTACCAGGAGTCCTACGGCGCCGCCCAGATTCGTGGTAACGAAGACTTACAGAACGGGTACAATTATAATTTCGATTTGCGCTACGAACGCTTCGGCGACAATGGCGACATGTTCTCCGTCACGGGTTACTTCAAGCACCTGGACAAACCCATCGAACGTATCCAACGCTTGCAGGGTGGTGCCACGATGCACTCCTTCCAGAATGCCGACCAAGGCATGGCCACCGGCATCGAGGCCGAAGTGCGCAAGACACTGGTCAAGGACCTGCGCCTCGGAGCCAACGTATCCTATATGTACACCAACGTGAAGCTGCCCGAAGGCGGTGCCTACACCAACAAGGAGCGCTCCCTGCAAGGCGCCTCGCCCATCCTGCTCAACGCCGACCTGACCTACTCGCCCCGCTTCGGCGAAGACCGCCAGCTCAACCTGGCCCTGCTCTACAACCTGCAAGGCAAGCGCATCCACGCCGTGGGCGTCTCCCAGTTGGGCGACATCAAGGAGCAGACCCGCCACACGATGAACTTCCGCGCCAGCTACGCCCTGAACAGCCGCTGCACCCTCAGCCTGCAAGTGGACGACCTGCTGAACCGCGCCATCGTCTTCAAGCAAGATGTGCCCGCCACGGGCGAGGTGGTCGAAGTGGAGCGATACAAGGACGGGGCAGGCTTCTCCATCGGCTTCGCGTACAAGCTGTGACCACCTCGACAGGGACAAGTGTCCTACAAGACAAGGTCAAGGCAGCAGAAAGAGTAGACGAAAAAGGCTTTTTAGTAGAACGAATAAGGCTTATTCGTAGGACGAAAAAGGCTTTTTCGTATGACCAATAAGGCTTTTTCGTCACACCTCGGGCGGACATTGACCAGGTCTCCCCGAAGCATCCGGGGGCTTTTGCCTGCCTCACGGCACGCTCCTTGGCCCATATACCCATAAACTAAACCAAGTACTAACCAATAATTCTTAGGATTATGAAACGAATGAACGAAAAACTTTTCTCACTGGCTTTCTTGGCCGGTCTGACGCTCTTCACTGCCTGCAGTGACGACGAAACAACGAACAACGGCGGCGACGAACC
Source organism: uncultured Bacteroides sp. (assembly GCA_949292025.1). Lineage (GTDB taxonomy): Bacteria > Bacteroidota > Bacteroidia > Bacteroidales > Bacteroidaceae > Bacteroides. The sequence goes on from CASEYC010000121.1 coordinate 14,515, forward strand.
GGGTGCTGAAACCACGCTGAGCGGCAGCATCACCGAGGACGTGACGCTGACCAGCGGCACCACCTACCGCCTGAGCGGCCAATACATCGTGGAGGAAGGAGCCACACTGACCATCGAACCGGGCGTACAGATTGTAGCCGTACACGATGACGTGGTGGACTATATCCTGGTGAAACAAGGGGCACGCATCGAAGCCGAAGGTACGGCCAGCAACCCCATCATCATGACCAGCGAACAGAAGCAGCCGGGCGCATGGGGCGGCATCCACATCTGCGGACGTGCCCACACCAACGTGGAAGGCGGCACGGGCAACTCTGAGATAGGCAATGCCACGTATGGCGGCAACGATGATGCCGACAACTCCGGCACGCTGCGCTATGTCCGCGTGGAATACACCGGTTATGCCTTCGACGAGGAACACGAGGCCAACGGCATCTCCTTCTACGGCGTGGGCAACGGCACGACCGTGGACCACTGCCAGGCCTACCGCGGTTCGGACGACGGCTTTGAATTCTTCGGCGGTTCGGTCAACATCAGCAACATGGTAGTGACCGACTGCAGCGACGACTCCTTCGACTGGACGGAAGGCTGGAACGGCACAGCCACCAACCTCATTGCCACGCAGGAGAGCGAAGAGACGCTGGGCTATGCCTGCGACTGCCTCATCGAAGCAGACAACAACGAGAACAACTACGGCGCAACGCCCGTCTCCGCACCGACCATCCAGAATGCCATCTTCATCGGCAACGGCGCTGCCGGCAATGGTGTCCACCTGCGTCGTGGCACGCAAGTCAAGATGGACAACGTGCAGATTTACGGCAAAGGCGATGCCCTCCACGTGGAAAGCGCAGAGACTGAAAATGCGTTGATGGACGGCACTTCCACCCTGAGCAACGTGAAGATCAGCGGCATTGTCCTGAGCGGCGAAGGCATCTACACCAACGAGCAATTTGAAGCCGACGGCAACGAGAGCAACCAGGTGAACCCCTACAGCTCCTACGATGACATCATCGCCGAGAACTCCTGGGCAGCCGGTTGGACACAGAGCTGGAATGAGAGCAGCAATGCCCTGGCCGACGGCAGCACGCTGATTGGCGAAATCTCCGAAGACGTGACCCTGGGTGCAGGAAACACCTATTACCTGAGCGGCCAGTACATCGTCCGCGAAGGTGCCACGCTGAACATCGAAGAAGGCGTGACGCTGATTGCCAAATATGACGAAATCGTGGACTACATCCTCATCGAGCAGGGTGCCAAAATCAACGCCGTAGGTACGGCAGAGGCTCCCATCGTCATGACTTCCGAGCGCGAAGAAGCCGGTGCATGGGGCGGCATCCACATCTGCGGACGTGCCCACACCAATGCGGAAGGCGGCGGTTACTCTGAAATCGGCAACGCTCCTTACGGCGGCAATGTAGAGGATGACAACTCCGGCACGCTGCAATATGTCCGCGTGGAATACACGGGCTATGCCTTCGACGAGGAGCACGAGGCCAACGGCATCTCTTTCTATGGCGTGGGCAACGGCACGACGGTGGACCACTGCCAGGCTTACAAAGGTTCGGACGACGGCTTTGAATTCTTCGGCGGCTCGGTCAACGTGAGCGACATGGTCGTAGTGAGCTGCAGCGACGACTCTTTCGACTGGACCGAAGGCTGGAACGGCACGGGCACGAACCTGATGGCTTACCAGGAAGGGGAAGAAAGCCTGGGCTATGCCTGCGACTGCCTGATTGAAGCCGACAACAACGGTGACAACAACGCCGCCGAACCGGTGGCCCACCCCAACCTGAGCAACCTGCTGCTCGTGGGCAACGGTGCCGAAGGCCGTGGCGTCCGTCTGCGCGAAGGCACCCAAGTGACCATGGACAATGCCCGCATCTGTGGCAAGACCATGCCGCTGACCGTAGAGACCGAACTGACCGAGAACGCCCTGCTGGACGGCACTTCCTCGCTGACCAACATCACCATCAGCGCCGATTTCGTCAGCGAAGAGGGCATCTTCACCGCCGACAACTTCCTGGCCGGCGAAGGCAACAGCGTGGACGCTTCCTTGAGTTTCAGCTCGCTGGCTGACGTGATTGCCGCCTGCGACTGGATTGAAGGCAGCTGGGTGAAGGCTGAATAAGACAGAACAGACCTTATCTTGATTGCAAGAGAGAGGGATGCCGCGGACGGCATCCTTCTTTCTTTAGGGGCACTACGGACGGATTCACATATCGTCCATCGACAGCCCCTTGCACTTTATCGTGTACCCTTGGAACTCACCCGTTGCCCGCAGGAAGGCGGCCTTCTTCTGCTCCAGGAGTTCCAGGTCTATGTTGCCGGCCTTGCGTTTCACCTCATAGAACACCGCCTCACCCTCCAACTCATTTTCGGCGATGAGGTCTATCTCGTTCTCCCCCTTGCGGTCCCACCAACCTCCGATGCGCGTATAGCGGTGCGTCTCCACCAGGACATGCTTGAAATAACGCTCCAGCATCACGCCGCTGAAGGTCTCGTAGTCCCGGTGGATGATGGCCTTCAGGCTCTCGTAGTTCTCGATTTCAAGCATATAGTTATACTTGTAAATGAACCGGAACCAGAATGTGAAGAAATTGTCCTCTATCGTATAACGCACATTCTTGGAGGCACTCTTCTCGAACAACGGCTGCCTCTTCGTGATGATTTCATACTCCTTTTCCAATTTGGTCAGATAACCGCCGATTTCCCTGCCCACCACGCTTTCTATCTCCATGCGCGACGTCTTTCCCCGCGCAATGGCGGAAAGTATGGAAAAATAGACCCCGTAATCCTTGCCGAACTCCTCAATGAGAACAGCTTTCCCCTCTCCCAGAAAAATGGAATCCGCCTGAACTATTTGGTCCAGCATCTTTGCCTTGGTGGTTGCCCCGGCGTCCATAAGCCACTGGACATACTTGGCCACACCGCCCGTGAAGGCATACAAGGCCAGCAAGTCTTCAGCCGTATAAGCAGGATTGTAGGTGGCAAGAATCTCCTTCAGCACCGCCGGAGTGAAAGGGCGCACGGACATAAAGCGGGTCTGACGGTTGTACAACGGCTCTTTCTTGTCCTTGAATATCTTGGTCATCATGGAGTAGATGGAGCCACAAGTTAGCAGATTGATATGCGCCTTCGGACTGTACATATCCCAGATGCGTTGCATATCACTGTAAACGGACTTGTTGACGCGGAAGAACTCTTGGAATTCATCAATGAACAGTGTGAAAGGACGCTCTACGGAAAGCTTCATCAGATATTCAAATATGACGGAGAAACGTTCCGCCTTGCCCATCATCGGGATGCCTAGCTTATGTTCTATCTCAAGCTGGTAATCCTCACACAACTCCCCCTCCGCCTTGCGGGCCACAAAGAAATAAAGAATCGGCTCGTCCTCGTAGGCTTTCCACACCAGCGAGGTCTTGCCAATGCGGCGGCGTCCGGTGACCACCGTAAACTGGGCGTTGTCCTTTGCCCTTCCGCGTATTTCCCGCAGAGAGGCCATTTCCTGTATCCGGTCGAAAAATCTCATAGCTTCCGTTCTTATTGTTACACTTGCGAAACCGCCATTTCCGAAACAGCGGTTTCGCAACTACAAAGATAGGACAGATTTCCTTCATAACCAAAAATCCCTCTTTCTTTTTGCCGCAAAGCAAAAGTGTGACCTCCTATTGGGTCAACCCGCTAATAATCAAAGCCTGATAATCCGAAAGTGTGACTCCGTTTTCAAGGATATCTCTCCGATTTCCGCTAACTTTGCAACTTAAATCAATAAATGAGAAACTATGAGACTGAAAACTCCTCGATTAATCTTGGCCACCAAATATGCACCCCCTGCCATCCTTTGGGGATTATTCCTGCTCCTTTCCGCTTGCACGCACCAGCACCCCCAACACACACGGCTGACCCAAGCCGATTCACTGATGGACACACGACCGGACAGCGCGCTGACCTTATTGCAGGACATAGAACCGCAAACCCTGGGAAGCGATAAACTGAAAGCCCGATATGCCCTGTTGCTGGCACGCGCCAGGAATAAATGCTATGAACCTTTGTTGCCCTGCGACTCACTGCTGGATTTCGCCCTGCAATACTACAAGCGTCCTTCCCCCGCACGTGCCATGGCCCTGCTCTACAAAGGCAGGTTGCTGGACGAGATGCAACAAACCGAAGCAGCCACCCGAACCCTCCAAGAAGCACTGAGCATCATCAGGAAATATCCTGAGGAGACTGAAACCCAAAAACATATCCTCAGCACCTTGGGCAATTGTTACTTCTTTTCGGCCTTCTATGAAGAAGCATTCCCAATCTACCAAGAACTGTATAAATACTGCATCACCGATAAAGACAAAGCCATAGTACTTAATAATCTTGCAAGCTACTATTCTGTAACAGAAAAGAATGATTCTGCGCTGATTGTACAACACCAAGCATTGGCACATGCTATCGCATCAAATGATTCTAACGCCATTCACACGAATCTATTGTCATTAAGTGCCCACCTCTACTATACCAACCAAACAGATTCTGCATTATATTACGCCAAACAAACATTATCATATCTGCCCCAATCAACTCCATTTGGTCAAACATATTATATGATAGGAACTATATTAACAGAATTAGGAGCACCCAAAGACTCTATTATTCCCTATTTAGAGAAAAGTCAAACAGACACAACTTTCACGGGCAGAGCTATTTGCTTATTGGATATGGCTCAATTAGAGAAAAGAAATGGAAACTACCCAACTGCCATTACTTATTTAGAAAGATATATCTACCATATTGATAGCATTCGATATGGAGACCAATCCTCTGAAATGGAACAAGTCATCTATGATTACAAAGCCAAAATTAAAATAAAAGAAGAAGAACTGAAAGGTCAACGCAGAACATGGTACATACTGGGAAGCGCATTCTCTATCTTGTTTTTAACTATTATTTCCTTTCAATATCAGCTAAACAAAAAGAAGCGTCACCAAATACAAGCAGCACAATTACTTCAAGAGAATCAACGCAGACTAAACACACTCCAGACAACTATCGAAGATAATCAGTCTATAATAAATATGTTGAAACAAAAACAGGATAGATTGGAAGAAATCAGACAGAATGAAAAAGCCTACATCGAAGAAAAAGAAGAAATGGTGAACAAGTTGAAAAAAGAGAAACAGCAACTGCAAAACTGGTTTTTTGAGCAAAGTAATCTTTACAAGAAAATCGAGCAAATCCAAAAAGGGAAAAACAACAGGAACAAGACGCCAAGAGTTCTTCCTCCCAATGAACGAATAGAGCTAAAGAAGATTATTTTCAGCATTTATGCAAGCCGTAGAGATGAACTACATCAACAATATCCGCGCCTTGTTGAAGATGACCTGTTGTTACTCTGCCTACAAGAAACCGACCTCGACTCCAAAGCCATTGCCATCTGTTTTGGCTATGAAGACACGCATGCCATCAACCAACGAAAAGTACGGATAAAGGAGCGGATGAAAGTAACTGAAGCAAAAGTGTGACTACCAAAACCACTTATCACGCTAAAATACAGAAGATTAATAAAATAAAGTGTGATAGGATATATTTGGAAGAGGCATTGTTTTCGTATAACTTTGCACATAATAAGATAAGTATTCACCCAATAAAATAACACACTAGTGGGCACTTTAAATTAAACATTGTTCTTTGAAATCTTTGATAATCGCATAGTTATGTATCTTTTTCGAGCGTGACGATTTGAATTGAAAAGTTGTTTTTAGCTTTGTCTAAAAGCTAAAAACGATGAATCAAG
>CASEYC010000122.1 GCA_949292025.1 uncultured Bacteroides sp.
CAAATATTTCCTCTGTGAAACTCTGTGTTCTCTGTGGTGCCCGTTTATTATTTCTTCAGTTTCAGCTTGTTCTTGTTCTTATACTGGCTCATGTCGCTCACCACCACCTGGTCGCCCGGTTTGAGACCCGAAATCACTTCGACGTACTCGAAGTTGGAGTCGCCCAGCTGTACCTTGCGCTTCACGAGCTGACCTTCACCGTCGCGCACAAAGAGGTCGTACTCGCCACGGCCCACATAGTACGAGGCGTTGGCCACGCGCATCACGTCTTCCTTCACGGCGTTCATCACGTAGACATCGGTCTTCAGGCCCGAACGCAGGCGGCGGTTGCTGTCGTCCTCCAGCTGGACGGTGAAGGAGATGACGCCGTTCTTCGAAAGCGGGGTGACGCTGCTCACCTGCCCTTCCAGCTTCTCGCTGCCTATCTTCACGATGGCGCGCCCGCCGGCAGCCACACGGTCGCCGTAGGTATCGGCTATCTCGCCCTCCACCTTGAAGTGGCTCAAGTCGGAGATGACGGCTATCTGCGTGCCCTCGCCTACCTGCGCACCAATCTGGTTATTGATATAGGTAAGGATAGCCTTGCGGGGCGAGCGTACCTGCGCATCGTCCAACGTACGTTTGGTTTCGGCCAGGCTCTTGCGGAAAATCTCATACTCCAGCTGCTTCACCTTCAGGTCGGCGGCTTTCACCTTACGCTCGTTGGCCAGCTGCTGGCGCAACTGCTCCAGCTCCAGTTTGCCCGTCTTGAAGTTCAGTTCCGCCTGATGCACACGGTCGGTCGTTCCCGATCCCAAGCTGTCCAGATAACGCTCGTTGCGAAGCTCCACCTCCATGCGGTTCAGCTTCATCTCGGACACCTTCACCTGCATCTCCAGGTCGCTCAGGTAAGTGCTGTTGTTCACCTCCAGCTGCTCCAGCTGGTAGCGCTTCATCTGCTCCTCGTCGAGCTGTTTCTTGTATTCGGTTTCGGCGCTCTGCAAGTCCAGCTTCAATATGGGTGTACCCACGTCCACACTGTCACCCCCTTTTTTATAGACTTCAAGGATGCGCGTGTTGATGGGCGAGTTGATAATTTCTTCAAAGGCAGGTACTACCTTACCCGAAGCACTGACACTTACTTCGATAGTTCCTTGGTCTATGGTAGAAAAGACCAAATCCTTCTCTTTCACGCCTGTCCGCATCAGCGAAATGAGCACACTGAGCACCACCACACCTGCGACTCCTGCTACACCATAACGAATCAGTTTTTTGTTGCGCTCCCTACGGCGCTCTTCTTTGGGAATTTCTCTATCCATGGCAATAATTTTGAATTAGCTGTTTCAATCCATATACAGCCAGCAACTATCATGCCAAAACAACAAATCACTGATTTTCAGATATAAGATATTATTCGAAAGTGTTCATTTTCGGACAGGTGTCCGATTTCGGGCGGACAGTTTCACTCGTTCATGGCTCCGCAATGCGGACACATACCCTTGTGCATCAGCTTGCCGCCACAACGACCGCAACGGTAGCGATCGGCACGCAACGACTGGCGAAACTTTCTGAAGAACACCCAGATGAAAGCGGCTAAAAAGACGTAACCCACATAGATGTGAGTGGTCAAGATAAAGAAGAAATAGCAAAAAATACAGGATGAAGCCAACCCCAACAGATAAAACACCGCCGCCGCAGGTGAAAGCTGACGAAATAGATCATCGAGCACGGCCAACAATACGATGACAAACATCCATATTCCAGCCAGGAACAACGAGAGGATAAAGGGAACTTTAAAGGGCGAAAGCGTAGGATTATAATAATAATGCTCCCACGTGTCGGGCACAAATACCTGTATCGACTCATAAATCGTGGCGCAACAGGCCATCAACAGGCACAAGGCCAACGGGTAGAGGCTATCGATGTCATTGAAATAGACCATTTGCAACTGCTTGCGACGGAACGCACGTACCAGCCACACAGCCACAAAAAGGGCAAAGACCACCACGAAGTACGACGCATGGGTGTCGCTGAAGAGATAGATAGATTGGGAAATGCTGTCGTCGGGTACGCAACAACGCTTCATTTCGACCTCGCGTACCCAACCTTGTACCTCCTGCGAATGGGCCAGCTTCACCCAAACGGAATCTATCGAGTCGGCAGAATGGATGGCAAACTCGGCCACCACTACCCGATCGCCCTTGTACAACTGGTAATAGGCTCCTTTCACAGGCAACAAATCCAAACGCATGGAATCGGTCCGTACTTCCAAGTTGGTTCCCCACGTGTAATGACGTTCATACAGATAGGTTAACGAGTCGCGTGTCCGTTGGGATAAGTCAGAGCTCTCCAAGTTGGGTCGGGAATAATGGCAGGAGGACAAAAGGAATAAAATGAAGAATAAAAAATGAGGCATGAAGCATCCGATGCGCCAAAGGTCATGAACCGTCCCGCACTTTCTTCCCAAACCACCGTTCTTTAATTCTTCATTCTCCATTATTCACTCTCCATCATTCATTATCAAGCACTTTCATCTGACAATTCTTGCAATCAAATTCCAAACGAAAGCGACGGCCATCCGCACTCACCAAATAGTAGGGTTCACGATAGGGTGAACGTCCCTTCTGATGGACAGGGCACCACCCCATGCTATAACGCAGACAATGGCGGCAGAACATCAGTACCGCTCCGCCCTTGAACTGCTTTTCGTAGGCAGGCGCTACGGACTTCACGCCATGATCCAGGTAGAAGCGGCGCGCCTCTTCGTTCATCACGTTGCCCAGATAGGTCAGCGTCGTTGCAAGATAGGCATGATGCGTCGGCCTCCACACGGCCAGCTCACGGCGGTAATTGATGCGGCGTGCGGCCGTCAGCCGCTCCACCACCTGCCTGCGCCACTCCGCCACGACAGACGAAGGAATGAACCATTCCTCCGCCAAAGTGATGCAAGCCGGTTCCATCAGCTCATAGGGTGTACCGCCCAACTTGGCCAATTGCGTCCGCAAGTTATCGACCTGAGGCGTGCGTGCCCGTTCCTTCACATGAGCAAAGGCCAGCGTCACACGATTGTCGTCTTCGTCGTCCGCCGTCAGCGAGAAACCAAAACAATTCTCTTCCAACTTCATGCGGATAGCTATCTTACGTTCGGCGGACTTGCGGGCCAATATCCGCTCAAATTCCTGGTCCTGATTGCGGAACAGCAGTGTGCGCGGACGAATGCGCGGCACATTACCTGCGGGGAACAGTTTGTTGCCCTCCACGCGATTGATGCGGAATCCTTGCAGACGTCCCTGTTCGTCGAGGTAGCACACGCCGTCGCCATTGTGGAAAGGCTTCACGCCTGCCACGCTCACCCATCCGCCACGCTGCTCTTTCAACGTGCCCATGGCCTCGCCCAGCGACTTGGGCGTGTCAAACGAAGTGATGTCTTCGCCCCGCCCCTCCAGGAAGTAATGCGTAAATCCCCGACTAAAACTCTTTTCAGGTTGGGGTTGAAAATCGAAACGACACGTACCCGACGAGGCACGAACGTATTCCTTCCTGCGCTTCAGAATAGCGTCCAGACGCTGACGATAGGCAGCCGTCACGTTCTTCACGTAGGCCACATCCTTCAATCGGCCTTCTATCTTCAACGAAGTAACTCCAGCATCCAGCAATTGCTCCAGCATGTCGAGGCGGTTCATGTCTTTCAGCGAGAGCAAGTGCTTGTCTTTTGCCACGACTTTCCCGTCGGCATCGACCAACGAGAAAGGAAGGCGGCAGAACTGAGCACACTCCCCGCGGTTGGCACTACGTCCGAAGCAAGCCTGGCTGGCATAACATTGCCCGCTATAGCTTACACACAAAGCTCCGTGTACAAACACTTCGAGCGGCGTGTCGGGACAAGCCTTATGGATGGTGGCTATTTCGTCCAGCGAAAGTTCGCGGGCCAGCACCACTTGGCGGAAGCCTGCCTCCGTCAGGAAACGTACCTTCTCCGCCGTGCGGTTGTCCATCTGCGTGCTGGCATGTAGCGGGATAGGAGGCAGGTTCAGACGGGTCAAGCCCATGTCCTGCACAATAAGTGCATCCACACCCCTGCGATACAATTCCCAAATCATCTCCTCCGTTTCCTTCAACTCTTCGTCTTTCAGAATCGTATTCACGGTCACGTAGATGCGTACTCCGTAGAGGTGGGCATAGTCAGCCAGACGCCCGATGTCGTCCATCGAGTTGGTGGCCGCCGCCCTGGCGCCGAACTTTGGCGCGCCGATGTACACCGCATCCGCACCATGGTTCACCGCTTCGATGCCACATTCCAGATTGCGGGCAGGGGCCAACAATTCTATTTTCCTCAGCTCCTTCATCATTCAATCTCGTTGATGTTGTAGGGTGTCTCCTGATAGACGAAGTAGTTCAACCAGTTGGTGAAAAGCAAGTTAGCATGGCCTCTCCAGCGCACCAACACCCCTTTATCGGGATCATTATCTATATAGTAATTCTTCGGCATCTCGATAGGAAGTCCCTTATCCAGGTCGCGTCGATACTCTGTGTCCAATGTAAGAGGCGAATACTCAGAATGACCCGTCACGAAGAACTCACGTCCTCCACGCGCCATCACCATATATACGCCCGACTCGTCCGATTCCGAAAGGAGAGTCAAATCCTTCACTTTCAGGATATCCTCGCGACGCACCTCCGTATGTCGGCTATGAGGCACATAGAAGACGTCGTCGAAACCTCGGAAAATGGGATGTAAAGGTTGCAGCGTGTGATGTTCGAAGATGCCGAACATTTTCTTCTCCAACGGATATTTCGGTATGCCATAGTGATGATAGAGGCCAGCCTGCGCCGCCCAACAGATGTAGAGGGTAGAAGTGACGTGCGTACGTGCCCAATCGAAGATTTCCGTGATTTCATCCCAATAGCTCACTTCCTCAAAATCCATCTGCTCCACAGGTGCGCCCGTGATAATCATGCCGTCATATTTCTCGTTCCTCATCAGTTCGAAGTCCGTATAGAAGGCCTTCATGTGCTCGATAGGGGTATTCTTGGGCGTATGACTCTTTATCTTCATGAAAGAGATTTCCATCTGTAGCGGCGTGTTGGAGAGCAACCTGACAAGATCGGTTTCCGTCGTTATCTTCAAGGGCATCAGGTTGAGAATGACAATCTTCAATGGACGGATGTCTTGTCGCGTAGCGCGCGAATTATCTATAACGAATATATTTTCCCGTTTCAATAGTTCAATAGCGGGAAGTTTGTCAGGCAAATTGAGTGGCATGATTGTTCAGTATTTATTGTTTCAGAGGCTCAAAGGTAGGTAAAAATGAGGGAGTGCGGAAAAAAAATAGTATTTTTTGTTTTTTTAATAAATTTATTTATATACCTTTGACGCCAATAGAACCTTAAAAGAAAGATAGTATGAAACACAAATTCATTTTAGCACAAGCAGCCACCTTGCTATATGGTTGCATTTTACTGACCTCGTCCTGTTCAAAAGAAAACGATACATTCAATATCCAACCCGGCAATATACCCATTACATTCGCAGGCATTCTGGAACAGCCACAAACCAAAGTCACTTCCACATCTTTCGAAGCCAACGACCCCATAGGATTGTTCGCCACCCTGACCCCAAGCCCTCTCGAGGATAAAAGATACATAGACAACCTGCTCCTGACGTGCAAGGACGGAAGCACCTTTACGCCAGCCAAAACGGTCTTCTATCCAGAAGGAAAGGCCACGTTGGACTTCATCTGCTATCACCCTTACCAGAGCGAAGGAGTGGCAGAAGGAAACTCCATCCTGCCTGTAACTATCCAATCGGACCAAAGCCTCAAAGAGAATTTCTCGAAAAGCGACTTTCTGCTGGCCAAGAAAACAAATGTAGGAAGTAGTGAAAACGCAGTGGAACTGAACTTCAAGCACAAATTCGCCAAATTGCAATTTTCCATTCTCCCTGGCGAAGATGAAGACGCGGAAAGTATCTTGGACAACAACCCCCAAATCATTGTTACAGGTATCTACTCACAAGCCAACTACAACCTGTCCGACGAAAGCATCACAGACTTGACGCAAGAAACAGACATCGTCACACATGGCTCATGGAGCAATGAAGAAGGAAAACTTATCGGAAAAGAAGCCATCATCATCCCCCAAAGTCTGAATTCAGAGAGACAATCCATCATCCTCGAATGGAACGGGAGGATCTATACCTGCCAGATGCCCGAACTCACCATGCAAGCCGGCACGCAATGTGAAATCTCCATTACGGCCACCCAAAGCGGGAACACGACCCTCACAGGCATAGCAGGTACTGTAAGCGACTGGATTAATATGGAAAGCGAGGCTACGGACAACACCCAAGAGAACATCGCCATACATACCTCATCCCTTTCTTTTCAGACTTCAGACATCTATCGGGTTTACTACCAAGGGAAACCCATCTTGGACATCTGCAAGGAATATCTGAAATCATCGGAACTGACCTCCAGAGCAATCGTGGCCTATCCCTTATTGGAAGACACTGAGATGCCCGACCTGACAAAAGGCACCATACTACGACTACTCGACACTGCCGAACCCATCTGCGGCGGAACCTTACAATGGGACATCGTGGAAAACACGTTCAACTATGAGAAGGGAGACAAAGCCCTCGTCGATAAATTCTATGTAGAAGAGAGCGGCACCTTGAACCTCATCTCCGACAACAATGCAGTGAGTTGCAACATTGTGGCCCTGACCATACGCGACGTGCGAAGCTCAAAACAACAGACCTATCCCATTGTCAAAATAGGTACCCAATATTGGATGAAAGAAGATTTGAGAGCTACCTGCTACCGAAACGGTACCCCCTTGACCAACCAAATCAATCAAGGAGAAGGCGCCGGCTATTTCAAACCTGAAGATTTGGACATTTACTTTTACAATGGAGAAGCTGTCCTTGCTGACGAGCTGAGCCCTGAAGGTTGGAGCCTCCCTACAGACCTGGATTGGGAAAGCCTGAAGACCTACATCGGCAATGATGTCTCCCTGCTCAAAGGGGGAGAATGGCAAGTCATTGGTGGAGGAGAAGGAACGCCGGCACCTGTTAACAACCTGACTGGCTTCAGCATCCTGGCCAATGGTTCGTGGATGGACGGACTCCACAATAGCTATAAGCAAATAAACGGCTATTGGGCCCTCAAGGAAAGCGGAAAAGAAATTGCGGACAAGATCATATTCTTTACAGGCAACATCAATGAATTCCACCTCTCCGATCCCATCGCAAAGGAAGGGGATTTCTATAAAGTCCTATCTATCCGTTGCATCAAAAAATAATCAACCACAAACACCCTGATTACGTCATGTATCACACTCCCACATCCAAAGGCTGGCAGGCATTAACGCTTGCCGCCTTGCTTGCACTCACACCAACCTCATGCGTAAACCACATCAACGAAGAAATCCAAATGGGGACAATCCCCATCACATTCTCGGTGAAAGTAGTACAAAGCAACACTAAAATAACGGACAACAACTTCGAAAGCGGAGATGAAGCGGGACTGTTCGCCATGCTCAGTTCCCAAGGGATAGACCAACAACGCTACATCGACAACCTGAGGCTGGTGTGTGACGGGAGTACAACCCTAATCCCTGAACGGGAGATATTCTATCCTGAAGGAGAAAGCACACTCGACATATTCAGCTACTACCCCTACCAGAAAAGTGGCATCGAGGCCGGCAAAAGCAAGCTCTCCGTACACACCCAGACCGACCAAAGCAACCGAAGCCATTTTTCCGCCTCCGACTTCCTGACAGCAGAAGCTCCCCAAACAATCAGCAGCCCCGACCCTGTAGAGCTGAACTTTGAACATCGGTTCACCAAAATCAAACTTAAACTGACCCCTACGGAAGGCGAAAGTCTCTCGGACCTGCTCAAAGCCAACCCTAAAATCATCGCAAGCGGCTTCTATACAGAAGCGAAATACGACTTTCTGACCAAGACATTCAGCGAACTGGCAACGCCAACAGATATCATCCCCTACGGCGAATGGAAGAAGGATGACGATTGCCTGACGGGAAAAGAATTCATTGTCATTCCACAAGAGAACACCGACGGCAGACAATCGTTCACCATGGAGTGGAACGGAAAGATATACACCTGCCCCATGCCTGCGATTGAAATGGAGAGCGACGTGGTGTGCGAGATAGACATCAAAGCCTTCCAATCAACCAGCCACACCCTGAGCGGGGCGGTGAGCAGTATCAAGGAATGGGGAAGCGTCCAAAAGGGAGAAAGCACCACAAACGTCAACCTGACGTCAGTAAAAGTAGCGGCCCTTTCATTCGAGCCGTCGAAAGTGTACAGAGTCTATCACAACAGTACGCCCGTGGCCGAAGTGTGCAAAGAGTATCTGCTATCGAACGAACACGACCTGCAAACGAAAGCCCTCGTGGCCTACCCCGTCCGTAATGGAAAGACAGACCAGACACAAGGCATCGTCCTCCAACTCTTGGGGACAAACGCCCCTGTACACGGCGGAAGCATCCAATGGGACACAGAAAGGGGGACATTCGACTACACACCCGGCAGCTCACTACCCATCAACGAATTCTACATCGACGAGGAGGAACAGATCTGCCTGGCCGAACCTGAACATCCCATTCCTATCAACATCAGCAGCCACACGCTGCGCGATCTGAGGGGAGGCGAGCTACAAACCTATCCCATCGTGAAAGTAGGCACACAATACTGGATGGGAGAGGATTTGAGAGCCAAACAATACAACCAGGTCGGGCACACGCTGAAGCAAATCACCCAACTTGGAGAAGCAGGCTACCTGACCTACCGGAATAATTATTTCTACACAGGAGAAGCACTGCTGGAAGACGAAATGGCACCTTACGGATGGCGCATCCCCCAAAAGAACGACTGGGAGCAGCTCATTTCCTACATCGGACAAAACGCCTCCCTCGTCAAGAACGGCACGTGGAAGACAATCACATCCGAAGAAACCCTATACCCTGCCACCAACGAAACTGGCCTGAACATCCAACCCAACGGATTGTTCATTTTCAATGAAAGCGGAAAGACCCAACACTACAACTGGCAAACCTCCGCCGCCTATTGGATAAGCGGAGAAGAGGTGTGCTCGCTGACAGACGAATCCATCCTGCTGATGGGAAACAACAACGAAGTGGGCACAGCAGGCAACCGTCCCATAGGCCAAACCTGCTATGCAGGCCTGTCCATCCGCTGCATCCAACAATAAATCGAGATAAGGGCAAAACACACGCGCCCCATCGTCGGCAGAAGCCTCATCCTCCACCTCAGACCTTTGCACGCAAAGCCCGATAAAGCACCTCCTGAATGCGCTCGCGAACCTTCAACTCCATCAACAGATTATTACATACATCGGGAGAAATACGATTGCTAAGAAAAACATAAACAAGACCATTGTCGGGGTCAATCCACGCACAAGTACCTGTAAAGCCTGTATGGCCATAGACGGAAGCAGGAGCAGACTCACAGCACGGACTGAAGCGCGCATTAGCCTTGCCTGGCTTGTCGAATCCCAATCCCCGACGGCTGATGCGGGAGGTTTGTGTCGTGAAGACACGGCAAGTCTCGGCACTCAAATAGCGTTTGCCCTGATAGACGCCACCGTCGAGCAACATCTGGCAAAGGGCCGCCACCTCGGAAGCGTTCGAGAACAGGCCGGCATTGCCCGACACACCTCCCAGAAAAGCAGCCGACTCATCGTGGACAAAGCCTCGCAACGTGGCCTTGCGCAAGAAGGCGTCGGTCGAAGTAGGCACAATGTGGCGGGCGGGCAGGAAAGCCAAGGGGCGGAAACCAGTATGTGTCAATCCCATCGGCCCATAAAACTCTTTGTCAAGGAACTCATCCATCGAAAGGCCTGTACGGGCTTCGACCACCTGCTGCAGGAGGATGAAACCCACGCAACTGTAACGGTAACGCTTGTCGCGGAGGCGCGCGTCGGCAATCTTTTGCATCATCTCCTGCTTGAAGGAGACTTGGAGCCAAAGACTATCGGACACCTGAAGGGTGCAACTGTCGGTTCTGAACGGAGAAGTCAGGCCCTCGCGGAAGCGGAAATGGGGATTGCCCCACGTATTGCGCCCCAGGCGGGCAGTATGAAGACGGTCGGCATTCGCCTTGAACAAGGTGCCGACGTAGCTTTCCTTGTCAATGGCGTCCTGATAGAACAGAAGGGTGGAAGGCAAGCCCGACTCGTGCAGCAGCAAATCGCGAACGGTGATGCGTTCCTTGTTCGTCCCCCTCAAGAAAGGAAGGTAGGTCGAGGCGTAGTCGGTCAGGCTCAGGAGGCCCTGATCGTAGAGCTTCATCACCGCCAGCAGAGTGGCTGTCATCTTGGTGAGCGAAGCCAGGTCGTAGGCATCAGCAGCTTCTACAGGGACTCTCCCCTTTTTCTCCTGCATGCCGAAGGCCTTGTTGAACATCTCATGCCCGTCCTTCCACACGACAACCTGACAACCAGGGAAGGCCCCCTTGCGGATGCCTTCCTTCACGATGTCGTCAATCTCGGAAAGGACACCTGCATCCATGCCATGCTCGTCGGGGTTGTAGCGGGGGAGTGTACGCGCCTCGATGGTTACGCCCTCGCCTGCGGCAAAGGCCTTGCCGATGCTGGCCGAAAGACGTCCGTCGGCACCTGCCACGCCATAGAGTATGTCCGCCACGCCCTGTTGCACATCCTCGTCGGAGGTATGGGCCAGGACTACGGCCGACGCCTTCTTGAGGCATCCGCCCATCCACGACTTCACCCGATGGCCCTGGACGAAGAGGACATAGACCACGGGGACGTCTGAGGCAAAGGTTTCAAAGAAGGTGCGATAGGCAGCCAGATTGTCCTCCGTGACACACACCACCACCCGACGGCAGGAAGCGAGTTTCTTCCGAAAGGCGGCACATTGCGAGGCGTTCATGCCACGCGCCACGTCGAACTGCTGGGGCTCGGCATAGCGGCGCAGGGCCTGCATGAAGGGCATCAGTTCCGCATGGCCGCCCACGTTGACTACGGCCACGTCCTTTATCGTAGGGTCCAACGGCAGGGTCTTCTCCCCGTTGCCCAGCACGGTGACGGCCGCCAGACTCAAACAGCGCACGAGGTCGCGTGCCTGGGGCGTATTGAGCCGCGTGCTGAGTCCCGACAGGCGCACGAAAGGTTTCCGACTCAATCCCAGCGCATATTTGTAGGTCAGCACCTTGCGGCATCGGCGCGCAATGTCTTCTTCGGAGAGCTCGCCACGCTTGACGGCACGAAGCACAGCATCGACATCTTCCTTGAGGCGGCGCGGCACGAGCAGCTGGTCATGGCCCGCCTTCAACGCCTCGAGGCACAGGGAAGCGCTGCCCGAAACACCTTTCATGGCAAGGGCGTCGGTAAAGACAAGCCCCTTGAAGCGAAGTTCATCGACGAGGAGGTCGTGCGTAATCTTGCGCGAGAGGGAGGCAGGCACTCCTTCCCTGCCCTCCAGCGCGGGTACGGCCAGATGGCCCACCATGATGCCGTTCAGCCCCGCGTCTATCACCTGGCGGAAGGGGTAAAGCTCCACGCTGTCCAGCCTTTCGCGCGAGAAGCGCAACGTGGGCAGGGCTTTGTGGGAATCGACGTTCGTATCGCCATGACCGGGGAAATGCTTGGCCACAGAGAGCACGCCTCCGTCTTCGAGGCCGCGGGCATAGGCCACGACCTTGCGGGCCACGTTCGCGGGGTCTTCGCCGAAGGATCGGGTATTGATGACGGGGTTCGAGGGATCGATGTTGACGTCGGCCACAGGGGCAAAGTTGACGTGGATACCCGTCTCGCGGCACTCGCGGGCCACCTCGCGCCCGTATTCATAAAGCAGGCTGTCGGCGGCAATGCATCCCAGCACCATGTTGCGCGGAAAGCGGGGCGTCTCCTTCAGGCGCATGGCCAGGCCCCATTCGCCGTCCAAGGTGATCATCAGAGGCACGTCGGCCCACTCCTGCGCCAGGTTGGTCAGCGCCACCTGATTGGACACCTCGCCGGCGGAGAACAACAGGCCGCCCACCTTGTAATCCTTCACCACGCGGCGCAGGAGGTCCACGTTCGGCTTGTCCTGCGTGGGGGCGATGGTGTAGATGAACAGCTGGCCGATGCGCTCGCGCAGGCTCAAGGTCTGCATGACGGAGTCCACCCATTGGCGGCAAGCCGCATCGTCCTTCATCGCATGGAGGAAAGAAGCCTCTCCGCGGGGTGTGGAGAAACGGGGCGCAGACACGTTTTGGGCTTCGGACAGAAGACAGCCGGCAAAGAGCAGCAGCAGGACAACCAGCAGGGGGATGCGCTTCAAGGGAGTGTTTCTCATAGCAGCAAGAAAGTTATTTTTTCGTCAATGTCAATGTCCATACTCCCACATACACGCCGTTGCGGCCCGTATGGAACACGGGCGTCTCGCGTCCCTCGGCATTGGGGTAGAAGGCGGGAGTCTCCATGAACGTGTGCGAGTGTCCGCCCAGGATGGCGTCGATGCCCGAGGTGGCCGCCACCAGCTTCTCGTCGCTCGCGGCTTCGGGGTCGATGCCGCGAATGCCCAGATGCGACAGGCAGATGACGGCGTCGCAATGTTCCTCGTTGCGAAGGAGGTCGGCCATCGCCTGCGCCACGGGGATGGGGTCTTTGTAAACCACGCCCCGGCACTTGTCGGCCTGTATCAGTCCTTCGGGTTGGGGAGCCAGGCCGAAGATGCCGATGCGCAAGCCTCCGCGTTCGATGACCACATAGGGTTTCACCAGCCCTTCGAGCGGCGTGCCGGCCACCTCATAGTTGGAGCAGACCACCGGGAAGCGGGCCATGCGGAAGAGGCGGGCCATGTTCTCCATGCCGAAGTCGAATTCGTGGTTGCCGATGGCCATGGCGTCGTAGCCCATGTGGTTCATCAGCAGGATTTCGACCTCGCCCTTGTAGAAGTTGTAGTAGGGCGTTCCCTGCGAGATGTCGCCGCAATCGAGCACCAGCGTGTTGGGATGCTCGGCGCAGAACTGGCGGACGAAGGCGGCACGGCGGGCCAATCCGCCCTTGCCGGCATCGGCGTCGGCAGCATCAGCGGCCAGGGGTTCCACGCGGCTGTGCATGTCGCTCGTGTGGAGCAGGTAGAGTTCTTTCGTCTGCTGGGCGGAGAGGCTCAGTGCCAGACATCCGGCCAGCCAAAGCAGCATATAGATTCGTTTCATCATTGCGATCATTCCTTTCGTTCAGTTTTTTTGAGATTACACGGTTCATTTCTTCATCACCACACGGCCTTCGATGCGCGCCTCTATCTTCCGTCCGGCAGCCGTCTCGCGCTCCACATAGTCCATGAAGAGGCCGCGGAGCGTGGCTTCCTCGGGACACTGGCGCTGGCTGGCGCGGGTCAGGGCCGACATGCCGTCGTTGCCCTCGGCCAGGAAGTCGATGGTGCCCACGGTGTAGGTGCGCCCCTCGTCGATGGCCTGTCCGCCCACCTTCGCCTCGAGCAGGCGGCCTTCGGCATCGATGACCAGGTTCAGCCCGCTCACTCCCTCACCGCCACGGGCGGCGATGTTGGCGCAAAGCTCCTTCAGGTCGGCGCCGCCCAGCGTGAGCACGCAGAGCGAGTTTTCAAAGGGCAGGATTTCGTAGATGTTCTGCGTGGTGATGTCGCCCTCGGTCAGCACGTTGCGGATGCCGCCCACGTTGACCAGCCCCACGTCGGCCGGACGGCCCAGCACGTCCGCAGCAGCCTGGCGCAGGACGTCAGCTATGAGGTTAGACAAGGGACTTTCGGGGCGGAAGCGGTCCATCGACACGGCGGCCACGCCTTTCACCTCGCCCATCACGCTGTCCACCCCAGCCTTGTAGGGCTCCAGCAGCGCCAGGGCATCCTTGTCAGGCTCCGCATCCCAGGCGGCGTCCATCGCCACCCGCGTGCCTTTCACCTTCGTCACTTCGTATTCCGTACGGCAGGAGGCCAGGGCGCATACGCAGGCCAGCAGCGTCACCGCCAGCCACTTCGAGTATTCAATTTTCTTTTTCGTCGTTTTTTCCATCGTTCGTCTGCATTTTTAAAACCGACACAAAAATACGAAAAAAAAATCGGAACTACCAATAGGCAATACACACAAGAACGCCACATTTTCCGACCGGCGCTTCAGGCATCACAAATATCACAAATCACAATTACCGAAAATGGTTTTCAACCCAGCCAAAAGAAAGCGGGATCGAAAAATAATATTATATATATAGTATACATAATATATATATAATATTAAATTATTTAACACTTCTCTTTCGTTACAACAGCCTAAAATCGTTTCGGCTAATTGTGATTTGTGATTTGTGATAATCGTAACGGAGGAAAAGAATGAAGTTATTAAGAAAATATCCAACAAAACACACGTAAAAAGTCAGAAATAAAGAAAAAGCAGAACGTCACAAATCACAAATCACAATTAATGAAAACGAATTTCACCACCGCCGGAAAGAACGCAACCCATTCCGCCCCTGCCACGAAGAAATGTCCTTTCGGAAAAGACAAACGGCACGCTTTTCCTCGCAAAAGCACAAAAAAAGCGCCAAACATTTGTGTATCCGACAAATAATTCGCAACTTTGCACCCGCTTTCGCGCAATCGCTGTCAGGAAAAACAGAGAGAAGCCTGGTATGTTGCGTAGTAACGATAACAATTTAACCAATTAGAACAATGGATTTAATTAAAATTGCAGAAGAAGCATTTGCTACCGGCAAGCAACACCCCAGCTTCAAGGCAGGTGACACCGTAACCGTAGCATACCGTATCGTAGAAGGTAACAAGGAACGCGTTCAGCTGTATCGCGGCGTTGTTATCAAAATTTCCGGCCATGGTGAAAAGAAGCGTTTCACCGTTCGCAAG
>CASEYC010000123.1 GCA_949292025.1 uncultured Bacteroides sp.
AAAGCCGTCCGCGTGGAGTTCATCCCCGAGCGCACGAAGCTGGCTAACGGTACCTACACCCGCGCCCTCGTGGACAGCGACCAACTGGAATGGATCGAGCTTTCGCCCGACACGGAGGACAGTGACCCAGCGGTGGATGACGACGACGATGAGGGTGTAACGGAAAATCCGCTGGGGTAAAGCGAAAACAAGGCAGCCGCCCCACGTGGGCGGCTGCTTCAAGAGGTTTTAATGGAGTAATAATCTTTAAAAATTATGAGTTATGTACGAAGCGAGACAGAATAAGGAGAAGGTTAGTAGGAAGGTAACAACAAAAAGGTGGTACAGAAACAAGCCAGGATTCAATTAAATTATGGAAGCAATCGTAGATGAAAGCTGGGCAAAGGCATGGTTTTATGTCAAGCCCGCATTCCTCTTGCAAAAAGTTTGGTGGGTTCAAGATAAAGTCGTACTTTTGCAGCAACAGTTCCTGCCACGCCTCTCAACGATGCGTACCACGGCGGGACTTCGTTTTTATATATAGGTATATGAAATATGACAAGCAACCCATAGAATTGTCCCAACAGCTTGACTTGTTACAGCGAAGAGGGCTGCTGGTGGAGGATGAAGAAAAAGCCTTGAAGCAACTTCATTCCATCAGTTATTTCAGGCTTGCAAGCTATTGGCGGATTATGGAAGAGCCAGACTCAATCAACCATCGGTTTCGGCCAGGCAGCAATCTTGACGAGGTAATCCGGTTGTATCTATTCGACAAGAAACTACGGACATTGGTTTTCACCTCTATACAAGATATAGAAATAGCCTTACGGACTCGCATTATTCAACATTTCTCTCTGAAATATGGGGCTTTTTGGTTTATGGACGCAGGGCTGTTCAAAGACAAATGTATCTTCCGGAACTGCCTTGAAAATATCCAAAAGGAAGTAAGCCGTTCCAACGAAGATTTTTTAAAAGAGCATTTCACCAAGTATGATACCCCCTCATTGCCTCCCGTATGGAAAACAATGGAAGTGGTTTCATTCGGGACGCTTTCCAAACTATATGGTAATTTCAGCGATACGGAAGTAAAAAAGGCAGTGGTACGAAGTTTCGGATTGCCGCAATATCTTTATTTGGAAAGCTGGATGAAATGTGCCGCCGTACTCCGCAACTATTGCGCACATCATGCACGTCTTTGGAACAGGCGTTTTCCCATCATGCCCCATCTGCCTAAAAAACTCCCTTTGGCATGGATAAGCATATCGGCATTACGACCGATGAAACTTTACGCCCAGCTTTGCTATTTGGCATATCTGGAACAAAGCATTTGTCCGAACAGCGACTTCAAGGAAGAAATCATAGCTTTGCTCTGCGGCAAGTCCCAAACGATTACAAAGGCTATGGGCTTCCCTGCAAACTGGCAAGAAGAACCGCTATGGCAAGAATAGCCCCATAAACAAATATATACTCCATTATTCCGCCTGCCCTTTGCAAACACCCGCAAGAGGCAGGCGGCTTCTTTTTCCAGTCTGTCAGCGCATAGAAAAATATATAGGCACAAGCAGTCCGCGCTGCCGCCTGAAACGATATAGCGTTCTTTACAGAACAATGGCTACGCCTCGGCAATCTGCAAATTTATGCAAGCATGATTTGTTATTGCTCACGGCTAAGCGTTCTTTGACAGACTGGAAAAAGGAATCTTTACGATGAGCGAGCGCAGAGGGTGCCCAGCATATTCTGCCGAGCGAAGTAAAGATGCACAAAAGTGAATAATGGGAAGAAAAAGAGTGCGAAATCCATTGAAAGTCGTACCTTTGCAAAAAGGCATAAAAAAACCCGGATTCATCACCAGTAACTAAAAGCTGGGAGAGGAATGACCGGGACTGCGATGCAAAAGTACAAAAAACATGGAATATAGCAAATTATTTTTTGAGAAAGTTTTCTCAACCAAGCGTATGGAGAGGTATTTCAGCCTCTATCCCGATGATGAAGCACGCGCTATCAAGCATTATCGGTGTAACCTGCAACTTGCAGAGGCGTGCTACGTCAGCCTATCGGTGTTTGAAGTAACGTTAAGGAACGCATTATGCAGGGAACTGGAGACAATGACAGGCAGGGAAGACTGGTATGCGGTCTTTCCCACAACGGCAGGGCTTGCCAAGCTGAACCGTTACATCACGCAGGCGAACAAGCAGATAGCCGGAAGGCATGAAATGATTACCCCGTCGAAAGTGACAGCCGAACTGACACTTGGCTTTTGGGTGTCGTTGCTGAACAGTGAGTACGAACGTTTGCTTTGGAAAGACTTACGCAGGGCATTCCCCTATATGCCTAAACGGGACAGGCAACGCAAGAATGTGGCAGCCCCCTTGAATAAGTTCCGGACTTTCAGGAACAGGGTGTTTCACAATGAATCCGTATGCTGGAATTTGAACCGTGTGGAAGAGATCCATCAAGATATGGTTATGGTAATGGGATGGATGAACAAGGATGTACCTGAATGGCTGAAGCAGACAGACAGATTTGAGGAAGTATGCCGCCAAATTAGAGACACATTGGAATGGACATAAGATTGTGGTAACAATGTCCACAGCCTTCCCATCTCCCAAATTCCATTATTCCGCTTTTCTCTTGCTGCCCAAATGCAACGAAAGAAAAGCGGCTTTCTTTTTCCAGTTTGTCAGCACATAGAAAAATATACAGGCACAGGCAGTCCGCGCTGCCGCCTGAAACGATATAGCGTTCTTTACAGAACAACGGCTGCGCCTCGGCAATCCGCAAATTCATGCAAGCATGATTTGTCATTGCGCTCGCCTTGCGCGTTCTTTGATAGACTGGAAAAAGGAATAATGGGAAGAAACTTAATAATCCGGAGTTTAATTATGTCGAATTCGACAGGTTTAAAATAACCCCTCGAATTCGAGGGGATTAAAATTAAAGTGGTCTAATTCGACCACTTTAGAAAACAGGCAAGTTTATCGGATGGGCGTGACTGCGATGCAAAACAGCGTTAATTATGGGCTATAATATTTTTTGTGGAGTTAATTGCCTATTTCTCGGAGATTTATGCTAATTTTATGCTTGTCAATTTTCCCCAAAAGGCGACCCATTGGAAAAGATAGAACCTCTAAAATAAGATACGGATATGTTTACAGAAGTAGTGAAAGCCGAGTATGTGGACGGGTACCGCATCCGGTTATGGTTCAACAACCAAGTGACGAAAGTGGTGGACTTGCGCACCTCGTTGAAAGGTAAAGTGTTTGAGCCGCTGAAAGACCTGAACTTCTTCAAGCGGTTCACCGTGAAGTACAACACCATAGAATGGGAGAACGGGGCGGATTTCGCTCCCGAATACCTGCTGTCCTTACCGGAAGCATAAAATTCACCCATAAAGATTTCCATTATTCCGCCTGCCCCTTTGCAAACAACCGCAAGAGGCAGGCGGCTTTCTTTTTCCGGTCTGTCAGCACATAGAAAATATACAGGCACAGGCGGTCCGCACTGCCGCCTGAAACGATATAGCGTTCTTTACAGAACAACGGCTACGCCTCGGCAATCTGCAAATTCATGCAAGCATTATTTGTTGTTGCTCTCGGCTTGCGCGTTCTTTGACAGACTGGAACAGAAACGAAAGAAAACAAGCAGTTTGTTGGCAAAAGATTTGGCTGGATGTGACTAATTCGTTACTTTAGCGACAAACGTCATCCTGCTGAACGGCTTTGTGAAGAAAAGCACCAAGGATTACGACAAGGAAATAACAAAGGCGATTAACATTTTAAGGAGTGTATTATGACAACAACGAGCAACAGACTGACAGCGGAAGAAGTGAAGAAGCTTCGTCAAACGGACTTCGCCAAGAAGCCCGGCTTTGAGACGGCGGAAACCATGCTGGCACGCGAAGTGGGCGAAACGGGAAGTCCGGAACGCGCCGAATTCAACGCCAAGGCATTGGCATGGTATTATGGCGAAGTGCTGCGCGACCGCCGCAAGGCACTCGGCATCACTCAAAAGGAGCTGGCAGAGCGCGTAGGGCGCGACCGTTCCTACATCAGCCGCCTGGAGAAAGGCGAAACCGACCTGCAACTTGGTGTAGAACAAAACTCGAAAGGTACTCCTCATAAACTCAATTTTTTCTGTTACAAAATTACTATTCATTGAGTTATCTGAGGTTATGCAGAACAGCGCAAGGCATTGAAAAATAATCCCTTAAATGTCTCCCCGAAGCGCGCCAGGCAAGGTAACGGTTAAGTAACGCAACTCATGCCCAAATCTGCTTTTTGTTGCATCGTTTTTCAAACGAAGGAAAACGCATCTGCCGTTAATTCGCAGAATGAGAGGGGATAAGCAAAAATTTGTTACTCTTTCTAAAAATGCTCGCTTTTGTAGATTAAAACTATGTTTGACTTATGAGAAAGGCAGTGCAAACGAGAGGAGAGAAAAGAAAGTGAGCTTGTCGAACTTTCATTTTCTTTCCCGAGTGCAGCCTGTCTTATCCAAAGAATCAACAGCTGGTAATCGTCCTCCCGGAAGGTTCGGAGGAGTTGCCGATACGGATTGTGAGAGGCTCACGGAGTATGGAACTGAGACTGTGCCTGTGTCCGCCCGATGGAGAAGAAAGGTACCTTCGCTGAAGGTTGGGAAACGGCGAAATAATGGGAAGAAAGTTTCCGCTTCTCGTACCTTTTTCATACCTTTGCCAAAAATCATACAACAAAGGAGGTCAACTATGGAAAAGAAGGAAGAAAAAGTGCAAGAGCAACCGAAAAAGAGCAAGATGGAAGAACTGGACGAAGAAGTCAAGAAGCAAGGCAAGAAGGTGAGCAAGACTTGGGAAGCCGCCATGCGGTTGAAAGGCAGTCTGATTGTTAACGACCCAACATTCCTATTGTAAGTATGCGCTATCTCATTGACACAAATATCTTCGTGTATTTGGCACTTGATATTGAAATGCTGAGCCGCGACGTGAAAGCCATTTTGGAAGAGCCGGACACCCTGCTTTACATCAGTGCCGAGTCCGTGCGCGAGTTGATAGTGGGCTACCGCAACAAGGGCTTGTGCTCCAAGCGATGGAAAACGGTGGAAGCCATGGTGGCGGCCATCGAAAATGAGTTTTACGTTCAGATTCTCCCCGTGAAAAAGGAACACATGGAGACCTACGCCCGCATGGAAATCAACGAGGCGCAGGGACATAAAGACCCGTCGGATCATGTCATCATCGCCCATGCCATTACCGAGCGGATGCCCCTCATCTCCAGCGACACCCGCTTCTGGTTCTATCGCGACCAAGGGCTTGACTTGATTTTCAACGAAAAGTAATACATACAAGACATATACCCATTCGTTTCGTCCCGCCCCTCTCCCCACCGTGGAGGAGGGCGGGACGCTTGCTTTCCAGTTTGCCAAAGATAAGGGATATAAAGATAAAGCGTCCTTTGACAGGTTTAATCTGCGATTGAGATAAAAGACAAACAATAAATGCGATTATTCCAGCGATATTTCCTACTTTTGCGGGCGAAACAGACTTTAGTTAGGATTTATGCTGCTGATGAAACGATTACAGGCGCGCCTGGCAGGGCTGTCGCTGCTGGCCTCCGTACTGGCGGGATGCAACGGCGACGTCTTCATCGACGAGTTCATGCCCGGCGAGCCGCCGTCCGTCTCCATCGGGCGGGCGGGGGAGACCGTCACCGTGCCCTTCGAGGCGGACAACTGGGGCATTTACAACTTAGGCTCGATTTATAGTTCCTTCCGCGTCGGGGTGACCGACTTGGAGGGTAATGCCCTCTACCTGCCGCTGGAGGAGGGACAGACGGGCATCGTGCGCATCATTGACGACTTCCTGGACCTGGAGGCGGTGAAGCGCAACGGGCGTGAAGTGGAATTGACGCTCCGTGAGAATCTCTACGATGCTCCGGTGGAGCTGGACTTGGAAGTGGGCAACATGTATGAGACGAAGACCATCCCCCTCCGGGTGGCCCCCGGTTCCAAGTACCGCGTGGACAGCGTGGCCTATGATTGGAGCCAGTTCTTCACCTACGACTATAAAGCGGAGTGGGTGTATTCCATCCGTGTGGACAATACGATGGGCATAGACACGATATGGCCCACTATCCGCCCGTATGAGGGTGCCGTGCGGAGCGTGCGCTTCTCCATCCCCGGCACGGTGATGCCTGCGGACTATTACACCACCATCCTGGGCAACCCGTTGCCGGAGGTCGTCATTCCCGATGTGGAGGCCGGGCAACCCGTCTTGCGGGATACACGCGCCTTCTTCTGGCTGACCGACCAGGACTTGCCGTCCGACCTGGACGAAACTTTCGCCGCCCGCGTCCCCGTGCCCGGCGGAAAATACATGGAGGTGGGCGTCTACGTGACGGTGGAGAACTACACCGTCCCCTTCACCCTGCATTGCAGCAATCCGGACAACGGGCGGACGCGCACCTTCAGCGGCACCCTGACCAGCGACCGCCCCTACGACTATTTTTATATCCGAACAGACTTGACACACACCGATGAATAAACTACGCCTTACCCTTTTGTTGTCCCTGCTGGCGGCTTGGACGATGCTGCCCCGCGTGCAGGCCGCCCTGCCCGCCGACAGCACCGCGCGTCCCTGCCTGACACACCTGCTCAGTGCGGAGTTCCGCCCGGCCTACGTCTTCCCTACCGGCAGTTTCCTGCGGGGAGACAATCAAGCGGGCGACCCCATCAACACCAACCTCTCCGGCCACCTGAAGTACGGCTTCCGCTTTGCGCCGGACACGTATTGGGGGCGGATGTTCCCCCACGCCGTGCAGGGCATAGGCGTGGCCTGGAACACCTTCTTCAACGCCGCGGAGCTGGGCAACCCCGTGTCCGTCTATGCCTTCCAGTCGGCCCGCATCGCCACCCTTGCCCCGCGCCTGTCGCTGGACTATGAGTGGAACTTCGGCGCATCCTTCGGCTGGAAGAAGTTCGATGAATCCGACAATCCGCGGAATATACTGGTGGGCAGCAAGGTCAACGCCTACATCAACCTGGGGCTTTTCCTCAACTGGAAGATTGATGCGCGGACGTACCTCAAGGCGGGCGTGGACGTGACGCACTACAGTAACGGCAACACGGGCTACCCCAACGCGGGCATCAACACCATAGGCGCCGCGGTGGGCCTGACCCGCTGCTTCGGCACGGCGGGGCAGGAGGAGGCTTCCGCCGCTTCGTCCACCTTCTCGCCCTTGGGACGGACGGATTTCCGCCGCCGGATGAGTTACGACCTGGTGCTCTACGGCGCCACGCGCAAGAAGGCCGTCTATCCCGCCCAGGCCGACCCCGTGCTGGTGCCCGGCTCGTTCGGCATCGTGGGGCTGAACTTCACGCCGATGTACAACTTCAGCCGCTACTTCCGCGCGGGCGTCTCGCTGGACGCGCAGTATGACGAGAGCGCCAACATCGGCCGCCACATCGTCGATGGCCCCGTTTATCCCAGTGAAGACAATATCCGTTTCCACCGCCCGCCTTTCCGCGAGCAGTTCGCCGTGGGCTTGTCCGTCCGGGCGGAGGTGGTGATGCCCATCTTCTCCATCAACTTGGGCATTGGCCGCAACGTCCTTTGCCAAGGACCGGACACGGACGCCTTCTATCAGATTCTGGCCTTGAAGACCCATCTGACGCGCCGCCTCTTCCTGCACGTGGGCTATCAGCTCAGCCGCTTCAAGGACCCTAACAATCTGATGCTGGGATTGGGATGGAGATTTGGGAGAATGGATTAGTTGTGTGGTAAATAGGAATTTAGCGGGCTTTGCCCGCAATGTTAAACGTGTAGGGGCGACCCTTGCGGTCGCCCTATTCAGGGCGGGGGCAAGCCCCGCCCCTACACCGACAAATTATCATTTATGCTACAGAAGACCCAAGGCATCGTGCTCCACACCGTGAAATACAAAGACACGGCGATGATGGCCACCGTCTATACCGAGGCGGCGGGGCGGGCGTCGTTCGTGGTGCCTGTGTCGCGCTCGCGTCGTGCGGCGGTGCGCTCCGTGCTGTTCCAGCCGCCCGCGCTGGTGGAGCTGGAGGCCGATGTGCGCCCCAACAATCCCGTCAGCCGGGTGAAGGAGGCGCGGACGGCACACCCTTACCTGTCCTTGCCCTACGATCCGTGCAAGGCGGCCATCGCCCTGTTTCTCTCCGAGTTCCTCTACCGCGCGCTGCGCGAGGAGGCGGAGAACCGTCCGCTCTTCGCCTACCTGCGTTCGTCGCTGTTGTGGCTGGACGAGTGCCGCGCGGGCTTTGCCAACTTCCACCTGGTCTTCCTGATGCGCCTTTCGCGCTTCCTGGGACTTTATCCCAACCTGGAGGGCTATGCCGACGGCGACTGGTTCGACCTGCGTGCCGCTTGCTTCACCCCTCTGCGCCCCACGGGCCATGGCGACTGCATCGCCCCCGCCGAGGCTGCCCGCATCGCCCGCCTGATGCGCATGGACTACGGCACGATGCGCCTCTTCCGCCTTTCGCGCGAGGAGCGTGCCCGTTGCCTGGACGTCATCCTGACCTACTACCGCCTGCATCTGCCGGACTTTCCGGAGCTGAAGTCGGTGGAGGTGTTGCGGGAGCTGTTTGATTAGTTGTTCAGCAGTTCCTTCACCTTGGCGGAGATGGCGCGTCCCTCGGCCACGCCCGCCAGTTGCTTGGTGGCGGTGCCCATCACCTTGCCCATGTCCTTGGGGCCGGTGGCACCCACTTGGGCGATGATTTCGCGGAGGGCAGCTTCCAGTTCCTCGGGCGAGAGCTGCTTGGGCAGGTAGTTCTCCATCACCTTCACCTGGGCCAGTTCCTCGTCGGCCAGGTCCTGACGGCCCTGCTCCACGTAGATGGCGGCGGCGTCCTTGCCCTGCTTGGCCAGTTTCTGGATGAGCTTCAGGGCGTCTTCGTCGCTCAGGGTGTCGTTGGCTCCCGGCGCGGTCTTGGCCTCCAGGAATACCTTCTTAATGTTGCGCAGTGTTTCGAGGGCCACTTTGTCCTTGGCCTTCATCGCGGTTTTAATGTCTTCGCTGACTTTGTCGAATAAACTCATAATGCTATTGTGTTTTGATTTTGTTCAGAATGTGATGACTCCTTCCTCTTCCCCTTGCTGTCCGCCCTCGGCCAAGGCAACCGTGCGGTCCTGTTCGGCCTTGGTGCGGATGGTGTTGAGGGTGGTCTTGTCGCGGCGGTAGGTGGGCGATTCCTCGACCATGGCCACCACGCCGGCGTTGTCCAAGTCTTCGGGAGAGAAGAGGTAGATGTGTCGGCGGCGCGTGGGCTGGTATTTGGCGCGCGTGTCCTTGCCGTAGTAGGTCTCGCGGCGTTTGCGGCGCTCTTCTTCTTTCTCCTCCAGCTCGGCCAGGCGTTTCTGTTCCTCCAGGCTGCGTTGCTCGATGCGTTCGTCCATTTCCTTCATGTGGATGTCTTGGATGCCGAAGCCGGTGGCCAGGAGGGTGATTTTCACTTGCTCGCCCAGTTCGGGGTCCTCGGCCATGCCGAACTTGGTCTCGAAGTCGCGGTTGAAGTGGCTCATAAAGTCGTCCACCTCGTCCATCTCGCTCATCATCAGTTCGTGGTCGGGGCTGTAGGAGATGTTGAGCAGGACTTTCTTGGAGTTGAAGATGTCGTTGTTGTTCAGCAGGGGGGAGTGTCGCGCCTGTTCGATGGCCTTGCTGACGCGGTTTTCACCCTCGCCGAAGCCGGTGCTCATGATGGCCACGCCTCCGTCCTTCATGACGGTCTTCACGTCGTTGAAGTCCAGGTTGATGATGCCGCGCATGGTGATGATCTCGGCGATGCTCTTGGCGGCGACGAGCAGGGTGTCGTTGGCCTTGGCAAAGGCGTTCTTGACGGAGAGGTCGGGATAAATCTCGCCCAGCTTCTCGTTGTTGATGACCAGGAGGGCGTCCACGTTGCGGCTGATTTCCTCCACGCCGTCCAGCGCCTGGTCAATCTTCTTGTCGCCCTCCCAGCGGAAGGGGATGGTGACGATGCCCACGGTGAGGATGTCCATCTCCTTGGTGATGCGGGCGATGGTGGGTGCGGCGCCGGTGCCGGTGCCTCCGCCCATGCCGGCGGTGATGAACACCATCTTGGTGCCGTCGTTCAGCATATTCTTGACTTCTTCGATGCTCTCTTCCGTGGCTTCCTTGGCCTTGCTGGGGCGGTTTCCGGCCCCGAGGCCCTCGTGTCCCAGTTGCAACTTGATGGGCACGGGCGATTCTTCCAGTGCCTTGCGGTCGGTGTTGCACACCACGAACGCCACTTCGTGGATGCCTTCGCGGTACATGTGGTTGACGGCGTTGCCGCCGCCACCGCCCACGCCGATGACTTTGATGATTTTAGGCGAATCGGTGGGGAAGTCGAATTGTACTCTGTCGTCCATTGTATATAATGGTTAATGATTAATGCTTAGGGTTAGTTGTTCATCGTGTCGCTGTTGTCGTCCAGGACCTCGTTGCGGAACTTATCGAACAGGTTGCCGAAGAAGGAACCTTTCTTGCCCTTATCCGTGTCTGCGGAGGGCTTCTTCTGGGTTTTCTCCTTGTCTTTGTCTTTATCCTTGCCTTTGGTGTCTTTGGGGTCGGGCTTGGGCGGTTCGGGGGTTTTCACCTTTTCTTCTTGGAAAATGGTGGGCTGCGGCGCCGGTTCGGGTTTGGGTTGCGGCTTGGGTGTAGCGGCGCAGTTCACTGTGCCTTCGGCCAGGAGGCCCAGCAGGGTGTTCTGCCGTCCGTCCGTGGGCAGGATGCCCGGGGCGTCGTGCACGTTGGCCTGTACGGTCAGTGCCGTGCGCACCTTCTCCGTGCGGCTCAGCTTGCGGAAGAGGGTTTCCGTGCCTTGCAAGGAGGCCCCGCCACCGGTCAGGACAGTGCCTGCCAGCAGTTCGCGCTCGTAGCCCGACTGTTGGATCTGGTTCCAGGCATTGGCCAGGATTTCCTCGGCACGCGCGCCGATGATGTCGTTCAGCGCGGACAGTTCGATGTTCCGCCCGTCGGCCAGGGTACAGGTGGCCGAGACGTCGGCAGTCGTGTCCGTGTCGGCGTCGGGCTGGGCGCAGGCGTCGCCGTATTGCAGCTTCAGTTGTTCGGCCTCTTCCTCTTCAATCTTCAGTTGGGTGAGGTCGCGGGTGATGTTGTGTCCGCCCAGGGGCAGCACGCAGAGGTAGCGCAGGATGTTGTCCTTGTAGACCTGCACGGTGGTGGTGTCCGCGCCGATGTCCACCAGGGCGCAGCCGGCGCGCAACTCGTTCTTGGACAGCACGGCGCGGGCCAGGGCCAGGGGGGCGACGGTCAGGTCGGCGGTCTTGACGCCTGCCTTCTCGAAACTCTGCTCCAGGTTTTTCTTCAGTTGGTGGCGGGCAATGAGGTTGAGGAATTGCCCGGTGATGCGTTGTCCCGCCACGCCCACCGGGTCGGCGTGCAGGGTGTTATCTATCTTGTATTCCTGCGGGGCCACGTCCAGGATGCACATGTCCACCAGGGTGAGCTGCCGGTTTTCTTCGTTCAGCGCGTCCACCAGTTCGTCGGAGATGATGCCTTCCTCGTCCAATGTGCGCCCCACGGCGTTGCGGACCGAGCGCAGCGACTGGCCTCCGATGCCTGCGTAGACCTTGGCGATGGATTGTCCCAACTGCCCCTCCAGTGCGGAGACGATGCCGCAGATGGCGTGGGCGGCCTTGTCGATGTTGTAGACGATGCCCTTGCGCACGAAAGAGGACGAATCCTCGCTGGTGCAGGCCAGGACTTCGAGGCTCCCGTCGTCGTGCTTCCGTCCGGCGATGCCGGCGATGCGCGAGGAACCCAACTCGATGGCGGCGATAAATTCTGTTGTTGACATAATTTCTGTTTTTAGTATTTGGCTGCAAAGTTAGTTATTTTCTGTCATAGGCTAACGCCGTGTGCAGATGATTTGGTTGTCAAATTCCACGTTGATGCGCGAATATTTGTTCCATCCCACGCGGTTCAGGGCTTTTTCATAGAATATCTCCACCCGCCTGAGCTTGCGTTCGTAGTCTTGTAGCTTGCCCAGGTAGATGAGGTGGTCGCCCACGCGGGGAGCCAGTTCGACGGTCTGGTCGGGCAGGATGTGGATTTGTTCCGTCTGCGCCTGCCAGAAAGGATTGCCTTGCAGGAAGAGTCCGAAGCCATACAGCGGGCCGGTGGCAAAGTCGCGGCTGACGTGCCCTGTGACGACGGGCAGCCGCGCCACGCACTTGGCGGAGAGGGGCATCACGCGGCCTTTGCTGTCCACGTAGTAGCTGTCGCCGCCATCGCCCATGACGCGCAGGATGGGGAGCCGCTGGCTGACCTCGACGCATACCCGTCCACTGGGGGTCTTGTAGCACTCCACCCCGTCAATCAGCGGATGGCCGGCCAGGACTTGCTCCATGTGGCGCGTGTCGATGCTGTCCGTGTTCTTCCCCGCAGGGTCGAGGCCGTGGCGGCGCAGCAAGGCGGACACGTCTTGGCTGGTGACAAAGCCCGCGTAGACGCTGTCGCGCACAATCAGTTCCAGGCCGGGGCAGGTTTGTCCTGCGGGTTTCCGGTTGAAAGCCGTGATGGCCAGGAAGAAGTAGGCGACCGCCACGGCGGTGCAAATGGCTATCAGAATCTTCTTGAACATAAGCGGTTGTTTTTTTAGGGTTTCTCGGCGTTCAGTCTCTCGGACAGCATTCGGGCGATGCCGGGGGCTTGGCTGTCGATGTCCCCCGCGCCCAGCACGATGACCACTTCAAGGTCGGGTTCTTGCCTGAGCAGGGCCGGCAGGTCTTCCTTGCGGCAGAGATGCTTGGCGACATCCTCGCGCAGGCCGTCCAGGATGAGCTGGCTCGTGACGCCGGGGATGGGTTCTTCGCGCGCCGGATAGATGTCCGTCAGGATGACCTCGTCGGCCAGCGAGAGGCTCCGGGCGAAGTCGGCGTGGAAGTCGCGCGTCCGGGTGTAGAGGTGCGGCTGGAAGATGACGGTGATTTTCCGGCCTTCGTACAGCTCGTGCACGGAACGGATGCTTTGGGCAATCTCCGCCGGGTGGTGGGCATAGTCGCTCAGCACGGCGTGTGTGGCGGTCTTCAGCTTGAAGTCGAAGCGGCGGTCCACCCCGCGGAAAGTGGCCATGCCCAGCTTGATTTCGGCGTCCGTGGCGCCGTTCAGGTGGGCCAGGGCCATGGCGGCCACGCCGTTCTCGATGTTGATGCTGACGGGCACGCCCAGCTGGACGTCCGCGATGCGCGTGTCCGGCGCCACGAAGTCCAGGAATATCTTGCCGCCGCCGATGCGGATGTTTTCGGCGTGGAAGTCGCCCTCCGTGCGGCCGTAGGTATAAATCCTCACGCCTTCCTGCACGTCGGGGCGCAGGGCTAGGTCCTTGTGGACGATGAGCGCGCCGCCCGGACGGATGAGGGTGGTGTAGTGGCGGAAGCTCTCCAGATAGGCTTCCGGCGTGCCGTAGATGTCCAGATGGTCGGGGTCGGTGGCGGTGATGACGCTCATCCACGGGCTGAGCCAATGGAACGAGCGGTCGAACTCGTCGGCCTCGATGACCGTATAGGGACTGGTGGCGGACAGCAGCAGGTTGGTGCCGTAGTTCTTGGAGATGCCGCCCAGGAAGGCCGTGCAGCCCACGTGCGACTGGTAGAGCAGGTGGGCGGCCATCGTGCTGGTGGTCGTCTTGCCGTGGGTGCCTGCCACGCACAGGCCGCGGCTGCTGCGGGTGATGAGGCCCAGCACCTGGGCGCGTTTGTGCGGCTCGAAGCCGTGTTGGCGGAACCATTCCAGCTCGGCGTGGTCGGCGGGCACGGCGGGGGTATAGACCACGAGCGTCGTGTCCGGCCGGCGGCAGTCGTCGGGGATGAGGTTGGGATTCTCCTCGTAGTGCAGGCGTGCCCCTTCGGCAATGAGCTGCTTGGTCAGGGGGCTGGGCGTGCGGTCGTAGCCGGCCACCTGCTTGCCCCGCGCCAGGAAGTAGCGGATGAGGGCGCTCATGCCGATGCCTCCTGCACCGACGAAATAGACGGATTGTATGCTTTCGATGTTCATGTCGTTTCCTTTCATTGTTGGATGAGTTTCAATACTTCCTTGGCGATGCGCTCTGCGGCGTCCGGCATGGCCAGGCGGGCGATGTGCTCGGACAGGCTGTGCAGCTTGGCGTCGTCGGTCACGGTCTGGAGGGCCAGGCTGACCAGTTGCGTGGGGGCGTCGGCGTCCTTCACGTAGAGGGCGGCATCCTTCTGCACCAAGGCCAGGGCGTTCTTCGTCTGATGGTCTTCGGCCACGTTGGGCGAGGGCACCAGGATGACGGGCTTGCCCAGCAGGCAGAACTCGGATATGGAGCCTGCCCCGGCGCGGGACACCACGAGGTCGGCCAGCCCGTAGGCCATGGGCATTTCGCGGATGAAGTCGTTGACGTAGAGGTTGGGCAGGCTCTCCACGCGGACGTTGCGCATGGTGTCGCCCGTGAAGGAGGTGATGGCTGCCTTCACCTCGTCGATGTAGATGCGGCCTGTCTGCCAGATGAACTGCACGTCGGGATGCCCCTTGATGTCGCGCAGGGCGGCTTCCATCGTGCGGTTCAGGGTACGCGCGCCCAGGCTTCCGCCCAGGACGAGGACGGTCTTCTTCCGCGGGTCGAGGCCGAAGTGGTCCGCAGCCTGTTCGCGGGTGACGGTGCTGTCCAGCAAGTTCTGGCGCACGGGGTTGCCCGTCAGGATGATTTTCCCGGCGGGGAAGAACCGCTCCATGCCGTCGTAGGCCACACAAATCCGGGCAGCCTGCTTGGCCAGCAGCTTGTTGGTGACGCCGGCGTAGGAGTTCTGTTCCTGTATCAGGGTGGGGATGCCTGCCATGGCGCACACTTTCAGCATCGGGCCGCTGGCATAGCCGCCCACGCCCACGGCCACCTGCGGGCGGAAGTCCTTGACGATGCGCCGCGCCCGCCACTGGCTGCGTAGCAGCTTGACGAGGACGGCGAAGTTCTTCCACAGGTGCTGGCGGTCGAAGCCCGCCACGGGCAGGCCGATGATGGGGTAGCCCGCGTCGGGCACGCGCTGCATCTCCATGCGGCCTTCCGCGCCGACGAAGAGTATGTCCGCGTCGGGACACAACGCCTTCAGCGCATTGGCGATGGAGATGGCGGGGAAGATGTGCCCGCCGGTGCCGCCTCCGCTGATGATGATGCGGGGCGCGGCTGGATGGGATGTCTGTTGTTTCGTATCCATATAGTTCTTTACTTTTTTTCTTGTTCAATGTCTCAGGCCAGTTCGTCGTCGTTGTTCAACGCGGGCGAGCGGGGCGATTCGGCTTCGTCGGCATCCGTTGCCGGGACAGGCAAAGGCTGGTTGGCAACGGCGGCTGCTGCTGCGGCTTCGCGGCGTTCCTCCAGCTCAATGGTGTAGCGGCTGACGCTGAGGATGATGCCGATGTAAATGCAGTTGATCAGCGTCGAAGTGCCGCCCCGGCTGATGAGGGGCAACGGCTGTCCGGTGACGGGCGCCAGCCCCACGGCCACCATCATGTTGAACATGGCCTGCACGGTCAGCAACAGCCCCACGCCCAAAACCAGGAAGGCGGGGAAGGCGCGTTCGCACCGGTTGGCGATGCGCCAGCAGCGGATGAGCAGCCACAGGTAGAGCGACACCACGATGATGCCTCCCGCCAGTCCCAGCTCCTCGATGATGATGGCAAAGATGAAGTCCGAGTACGCCTGGCTCAGGAAGTCGCGCTGCACCGAATTGCCCGGTCCCTTGCCCACGAAGCCGCTGGTGGCCACGGCGATGCGGGCGTGTCCCACCTGGCCGTTGCCGTCCACGTCAAACTTGGCGGGGGGCACCTTGTCGCCGCTGGTGAAGTCCGCGATGCGGCTTTTCACCGTGGTGAAGCGGTGGCCCAGGGGAATCTTCTCCAGCGTGTCGTTGGGCGTGATGAAGAGGAAGCCGACGAACAACGCCGCCGCCGCTGCCAGACTTCCGCCCAAGGTCAGCAGCTTGCGTGCCTGGATCCTGCCCACGAACATCATCAGGTATATCACGCCGAACAGCAGCACGGCCGTGGAATAGTTTTCGGGCAGGATGAAGACGCACGTCAGCCCCGCCACCCACAGGATGTGCTTGAAGGCGTTCGGGTCTGCCCCCTCCATCGTCTGCCCACGGGACAGGCGGTAGGCCGTGTAGATGATGAGTCCCATCTTGGCAAACTCCGACGGCTGGAAGGGGATGCCGAAGAACTTCACCCAACGGCCTGCCTCGTTGGTCTTCTCGATGACCAGGATGCTGCCGATGTGCAGGTTGTCGAAGGCCAGCAGCAGGATGAGGAACACCGCGGCCACGGGCAGCAGCAGGCTGGGGAAAAGCTGGTACCACCGGTATTGTATGCGGTGGAAGAGCCACACCAGCACGGTGCCTGCCAGCAGGAAACCGGCATGGCGCGTGATGGGCGCCCAGTGGTCGCCGCTCTTGTAGGCCAGCGTGCTCGATGCGCTGAACACCTCGATAATTGAGATGACGCACAGGCAGAGGAAGATGATCCATACCACCTTGTCGCCCTTGAATATGTTGCGTAAAAAGTCCACTCTTCTTTAATGGTTAATGGTTATTACTCACAGTGCCCTGACGCATGCCTTGAACTGGTCGCCGCGGTCCTCGTAGCTATGGAAGAGGTCGAACGAGGCGCAGCAGGGGCTCAGCAGCACGGTGTCGCCGCGCCGGGCCAGGCGGTAGGCGGCCTCCACGGCGTCCTTCATGCCGGTCTGCACTTCGGCCACGGGCAGGCCCATCGGGTCGAAGAAGGCGTGCAGCTTCTCGTTGTGCAGGCCCAAGAAGACCAGCGCGCGGCACTTCTGCCGCACCAGGTCCTCGATTTCCCGGTAGTCGTTGCCCTTGTCCTTGCCGCCCAGGATGAGGACCACGGGCGTCTTCATGCTCTGCAGGGCATACCAGCAGGAGTTGACGTTGGTGGCCTTGGAGTCGTTGACGAAGCGCACGTCGCGCACGGTGGCCACGTACTCCAGCCGGTGGGGCACGCCCTCGAAGTCGGACAGCGCCTTGCGGATGTCGGCCTTGTCGATGCCTGCCACGTTGGCCGAGATGCCGGCGGCCAGCGAGTTGTAGAGGTTGTGCGTGCCCGTCAGGGCCAGTTCCTCCTGCTCCATGTTGAAGGCGATGGGTTGGTTAATCTTCACCTCGTCGTCCTCCACGTAGGCGATGGCCCCGTCTTCCTTGACGGCGGAGAAGGGGTAGAGGCGTGCCTGGAGGCCGTGCTTGGCCAGCTCGCGGCGGATGATGGGGTCGTCGTTCCAGTAGATGAAGGCGTCGTCCGGCGTCTGGTTCTGCGTGATGCGGAACTTGGCGTCCACGTACTTCTGCATGTCGTGCTCGTAGCGGTCCAGGTGGTCGGGCGTGATGTTCATCAGCACGGCGATGTTGGCACGGAACCGGTACATGTTGTCCAGTTGGAAGGAGCTAAGCTCGATGACGTAGTAGTCGTGCTCCTCCGTGGCCACCTGCAAGGCCAGGCTGCGGCCGATGTTGCCCGCCAGGCCCACGTTCAGCCCCGCGCTCTTGAAGATGTGGTAGATGAGCGACGTGGTGGTGGTCTTGCCGTTGGAGCCGGTGATGCAAATCATCTTGGCATGGGTGTAGCGTCCCGCAAACTCTATCTCCGAGATGATGGGCGTGCCCTGCGCCTTCAGCTTCTGCACGAGGGGGGCGTCGTTGGGGATGCCGGGGCTTTTCACCACCTCGTCGGCGCAGAGGATTTTCTCCTCCGTGTGGTGGCCTTCTTCCCACGGGATTTGGTAGCTGTCCAGCAGTTCCTTGTACTTGGGCTTGATGCTCCCCGTGTCGCTCACGAAGGTGTCGAAGCCTTTCACTTTGGCCAGCACGGCGGCTCCCGAGCCGCTTTCGCCGGCGCCTAATATCACGATTCGTTTCATATCCATAAAGATTCCTTTCTTTTTGTTTACTTTGTATAGATTTCATACTCTCGCTGCAGGATTCCTGCGGCATCCGTCCGAAAGTGCCCTGCAGGGCATTCTGGAGGGGGTGGAGGACCCCACGCGTGGGGTATCATCATACCTCTCTCGTGGGGTACCTTCATACCCCACGCGTGGGGTACATCCATACCCCTCTCGTGGGGTGTCCCGGTGTCCCTTCACCACCCCTTCCGAAGGATGTTTTTGTATGTATGTTTTATTGTTCATAGCTGTCTCCTCAACTTATTGTCCCGTCCCTTTGTCACCTGATCTTCAGCGTGATGATGGTTATCGCCGCCAGCACGATGGTCGCAATCCAGAAGCGGACCGTGATTTTCGACTCGTGGAACAGTTGGTCGGGCTTGGTGAAGACCACGTTGCACCCCTGTTCTATCTGGCTCATCGACGTGCGGAAGTGGTCGTGGATGGGCGTGCGCTTGAAGAGGCGTTGCTTCCGCCCGTGCCGCTTGCCCACCTTGTAGTACACCCGTTGCAGGATGACCGACAAGTTCTCCACCAGGAAGACGCCGCAGAGGATGGGTATCAGCAGTTCCTTGTGGATGATGATGGCGAAGACGGCGATGATGCCGCCGATGGTCAGGCTGCCCGTGTCGCCCATGAAGACCTGTGCCGGATAGGCGTTGTACCACAGGAAGCCTATCAGCGCGCCGATGAAGGCGCAGATGAAGATGACCAGTTCCTCCGACCCGGGGATGAACATGATGTTCAGGTAGCCCGCAAACTCGATGTGGCTGCTGACGTAGGCCAGTATGCCCAGCGTCAGGCCGATGATGGCCGAGTTGCCCGCCGCCATGCCGTCCATGCCGTCGTTCAGGTTGGCGCCGTTGCTGACCGCCGTCACCACGAAGATGGTGACCAGGACGAACAGCACCCAGCCCGCCGCCTGCGCGTGGTCGCCCAAGAAGCCCATCAGGTCGGCATAGTCCAGGTTGTTGCTCTTGAAGAAGGGGATGGTGGTCTGCGTGGCCTTGATTTCCTTGGCGGCGTGCACCACCTCCACCTGCCCGTCGGGCTGCTCCATCTCGATGTTCTCGCGGATGACCACCTGCGGGCTGAGGTAGAGCGTCAGGCCCACGATGAGCCCCAGGCCCACTTGGCCGATGATTTTGAACTTGCCGTGCAGGCCCTCCTTGTCCTTCTTGAATATCTTGATGTAGTCGTCCGCAAAGCCCAGCGAGCCCAGCCACACGGTGGTGATGAGCATCAGCGCCATGTAGATGTTGTGCAGCTTCCCCAGCAGCAGGCAGGGGATGAGGATGGCCACGATGATGATGATGCCGCCCATGGAGGGCACGCCCACCTTTTGCACCCCGAACGGGTCGATCTTGGCGTCGCGCTGCGTTTCGGTGATTTGCTTCCGCTTCAGCAGGTGGATGAAGCGGTCGCCCCAGATGCTGGAGATGAGCAGCGCCAGGATGACGGCCATCAGCGAGCGGAACGACGTGTAGGCGAACATTCCCGCGCCGGGTATGTCGTATTGGTCAAGCCATTGGAATAAGTAGTATAGCATAGTCGTATCAGTTCATAATCTTTTTCAGTTCCTCCTTGTCATCGAAGTGGTGCTTCACGCCCTTCACCTCCTGGTAGTCCTCGTGTCCCTTGCCGGCCACCAGCACGACGTCGCCCTTCTGCGCCAACATGCAGGCGGTGCGGATGGCCTCGCGTCGGTCGGCGATGGAGAGGGTCTTCTGCATGTCCTCGGCGTTCAGCCCGGCCAGCATGTCGCGGATGATGTCCTGCGGTTCCTCGAAGCGGGGATTGTCGCTGGTGATGATGAGGCGGTCGCTCAGGCGGGCGGCTTCCTTGGCCATCATGGGGCGCTTGCCCTTGTCGCGGTTGCCTCCGGCGCCCACGACGGTGATGACCTGTCCGCGTCCTTCCAGCACGCCGTGTATGGCGTTCAGCACGTTGACCAGCGCGTCCGGCGTGTGGGCATAGTCCACGATGGCGGTGAAGCCCCGGGGCGAGCGGAGGGTCTCGAAGCGTCCGGACACGGGATGCAGCGTGCTCAGGCCGATGAGCACCTCTTCAGGCTTCTGCCCCAACAGCACCGCCGCGCCGAAGACGGCCAGCAGGTTGTAGGCATTGAAGCGGCCGACGAAGCTCACGCCCACCTCGTGCCCGTTGAAGTCCAGCAACATGCCCTCGAAGTGGCTCTCCAGCACCCGCCCTTTGAAGTCGCACAGGCTGCGCAACGAGTAGGTGTGGACGTGCGAGCGCGTGTTCTGCACCATCACCATGCCGTTCTTGTCGTCCAGGTTCACCAGGCTGAAGGCGTCGCGGGGCATGTCGTCGAAGAACTTCTTCTTGGCACGGATGTAGTTGTCCACCGTCTTGTGGTAGTCCAGGTGGTCGCGCGTCAGGTTGGTGAAGATGCCCCCGGCGAAACGCAGGCCGCTGATGCGCTTCTGCGCGATGGCGTGCGAGCTGACCTCCATGAAGGCATATTGGCAACCGGCATCGGCCATGCGGCCCAGCAGTTGGTTCAGCGTGATGGGGTCCGGCGTGGTGTGGTCGGTGGGCACCGGTTCGTCGTCGATGTAGTTGCACACGGTGGATATCAGCCCCACCTTGTAGCCGAAGTAGCGGAACAGGCGGTAGAGCAGGGTGGCGGTGGTGGTCTTGCCGTTGGTGCCGGTCACGCCCACCAGTTCCAGCTGCGACGTCGGGTCGCCGTAGAACAGGGTGGCGATGCGTCCCGTGGCGTCCTCGCTGTCCTTCACCACCACGTAGGTGATGCCATCCTGCACTTCGGCAGGCAGCTCCTCGCACAGGATGGCGTGCGCGCCGTTCTGGATGGCGGCGGGGATGTAGGCATGGCCGTCGGTCTGCGTGCCGCGCATGGCCATGAAGAGGTGGCCCGTTTCCACCCGGCGCGAGTCGATGTCCACGCCCATTATCTCGATGTCCGTGCTGCCCATGACCTCCACCGGCTGCACGGTCTTCAGTAGTTCATTCAGTTTCATGCTCTATATATTATAATAGGTATATATCTGTCATTTCAATGTCAGTGCCACGGTGCGCCCCTTCACGATGCGGCTGCCCGCAGGGAGCGACTGGCGGCGCACACGCCCTATGCCGCTGAGGTGGACCTTCAGGCCCGCGCTCTCCAGCAGGTAGACGGCATCTTTGGCGCCCATGCCCACCACGTTGGGCATCAGCCCTTCCTTCGGCTCGCGCTCGTGCAGCACCACGGCGGCGGTGTCCCGTTGCTGCACGGCCCAGGCGTCGCCGCCCGTGCTTTCAGCCTCGACGGGGATGTCCAGGGCGGCCAGCACTTCGCGGGTGTCCTCCAGTTCGCCGGCCTTGACGTCGGGAATGGGGCACGAGGTGCTGTCTATGGCGGCGGTCAGGTCGAAGCGCAGGTCTTGGGCATACACCCGGCGGGCTATCTTGCCGAACACGCTGCCCGCCATCAGTCCGCCCGACGCCGGCAACCCCGGCTTCTGGATGGAGACGATGCAGCTGTACTTGGGCGCCTCCGAGGGGAAGTAGCCGCAGAAGCTGACCAGGTAGTTCACCCGGCCGGACTTGTAGCCCTCCTTGCCCTTGGAAATCTGTGCGGTGCCCGTCTTGCCGGACACGGCGAACTCCGGGTTGCCGGCGGGCTTGGCCAGGCCCTTCTCCACCACGCTGCGCAGGATAGTGCGGATCTGGCTCAGCGTGCTGTCCGAGCATATCTTCGGGTTGATGACCTCCGTGGGATATTCCTTCACCACCTCGCCGTCGCGCAGCAATGCCTTGACGAACTTGGGGCGCACCATCTTGCCGTCGTTGGCAATGGCGTTGTAGAAGGTCAGGATGTTCATCGGCGGCAACTGCGATTCGTAGCCGATGCTCAT
The DNA here is from genome assembly GCA_949292025.1 of uncultured Bacteroides sp. Taxonomy (GTDB): domain Bacteria; phylum Bacteroidota; class Bacteroidia; order Bacteroidales; family Bacteroidaceae; genus Bacteroides. The sequence continues at coordinate 21,804 of CASEYC010000123.1, forward strand.
CCACGGCAGGGTGGTCTTGGCGAAGTAACGCTCGTCCGGCCCTTTCAGGTTGGGCTTGCCCTCGCCATGGATTTGCAGATGCAGGGGCTGGTCCAGGCTCATGCGCTTCAGGCCGTCCACGAACTTCTGCGGGTCATCGCGGTAGTGCTTGTCTATCAGGTAGGACACGCCGATGTTGGACGAGACCTCCAGGATGCGTGTGACGTCTATCTTGCCGTAGCCGCCGCGGTGCCAGTTGTGGTCGCGCATCTTGCTGCCATACATGTTCATGATGCCGTTGCCCGTGTCCACCATCGTGTGCGGGGTGATTTTGCCGTCTTCCAGGGCCACCATGATGGAGGCCGTCTTGAAGGTGGAGCCGGGTTCCAGCAGGTCGCTGATGGCGTTGCTGTTCATTTCGTAGTATTTGCCGTCGTTGGCTTTGGTGAGGTTGACGATGGCCTTGACCTCGCCCGTCTTCACCTCCATCAGCACGGCCACGCCCACCATGGCGTTGATGCGCTCCAGCTCGTCGCGCAGGGCTTTCTCGCAGATGTCCTGCATCCCCACGTCGATGGTGGACACCACGTCGCAGCCGTCCTGGGCGGGGATGTCCACGATGTTCAGGTAGTGGTCCATCACCTTCTGGCGGTGGGTGATGCCGTTGCGTCCGCGCAAGACGGAGTCGAAGGCCAGCTCGATGCCGCTGCGCGCGCCCTTGGCCGTGTCGGCGTAGAGGCGTCCCAGGGTCTGCGAGGCCAGCGAGCCGAAGGGCTTCTTGCGCTGGTTGTAGATCTGCGCGTGGAATCCGCCCGAGTAGGTGCTCTGGCGGAAGACGGGCAGGCGTTTGGCTTCCTTATATTGGATGTACGAGATGCGCTTGGGGTAGATGAGCCAGTGGCGGCTCTTCTTCTTGCGGCCTTGGCGCAGGTGGCGCTTGAAGTAGGCCACGCTCTTGTCCGGGAAGATGCGGTTCAGGCCGATGCAGATGCTGTCGATGCTGTCCGTCAGGGCCTTGTCGCGCCGGGCCTGGTCCTTCTTGCGGCGTTCCTCGTCCGTCCGTTCGCCGGACATGAAGTCCATGTAGATGCGGTACTCGGGCAGCGAGCTGGCCATCAGCTTGCCGTCGGCCGAGAGGATATTGCCGCGGTTGGGGTGTATGGTGACATTCTCGCGCACGAAGCGGTCGGCCACGGCCTGCCAGTAGTCCCGCTCGGCATACATGATGACCGCCGCCTTGACGATGACAAACACGCCCAGCAGCAGCATGACTACCACGATGAAGAAGTAGCGGTTGACGATGTTCTTTTTGTTGATGGTCATAGTGCGTCCCTCCTTGTTTCCGTTAATCGTTGCGTATCAGGTAGGGCGGCGTCGTGGCGCTCTGCAGGTCGCTCTGCTGCGTGGCGATATATTCCTCGATGCGCGACTGGCGGCTGTGCTCCATCAGTTCCGAGCTGCGCGTCAGGGCGTCGTATTTGATGTCCGTCAGTTCCTTCTTCAGGTCCTCGATGCGTATCATCAGCTGTTGGCACTCGTAGCGGTTGTTGATGTAGAAGATGACGAGCACCATGACGAGCACCAGCAGCTTGACCTGCCGGCGGAAAAATTCGGCGGCCAGGATGTCGCCGCCGATGATGCCCCTCCACGCCGTGCGGCGGGCGGATCTTTTGGTTTTCTTTTTCTCGGTTCCCATGTCGGTAGTTCCCTCCTTTGTTTAGTTGTCGTTGTTGTCGTTCCGTTTCTCGGCGATGCGCAGTTTGGCGCTGCGCGAGCGCGGGTTGCGGGCCACTTCGTCCTCGTCCGGTGTGATGACTTTGCTGTTCACCAGGCGGAAGGGCGTCTGCACGTTGCCGTAGAAGTCCTTTTCCACCTTGCCCTCCACGTTGCCGGTCTTCATCAGGTTCTTCACTAGGCGGTCCTCCAGCGAGTGGTAGGTGATGACCGCCAGCCGCCCGCCCGGCCGCAGGGCCTCGGTGGCGGCTTGCAGCATCTCGCGCAGGGCTTCCATCTCATGGTTCACCTCGATGCGCAGGGCCTGGAAGACGCGGGCCAGCTCCTTCTTCTCGCGTTCGCGGCCGAACAGGGGCTTCACGATGTCCAGGAACTGGCCGATGGTGGCCACCGGCGCGTTGGCCCGTGCCTTGGCGATGGCGGTTGCCAGCTTGCGGCTGTTCTTCAGCTCGCCGTAGAGGTAGAAGACGTTGGCCAGGCGTTCTTCGTCGTAGGTGTTCACCACGTCGGCCGCTGTCTGTCCCGCCCGCTTGTTCATGCGCATGTCCAGCGCGCCGTCGAAGCGGAAGGAGAAGCCGCGCTGGCTGTCGTCGAAGTGGTGGGACGACACGCCCAGGTCGGCCAGCAGCCCGTCGATGCGGTCGATGCCGTGGTAGCGCAGGAAGTTGTGCAGGTAGCGGAAGTTGCTGCGCACGAAGGTGAAGCGCGGGTCGTCCGGGATGTTGCCCTCCGCGTCCTCGTCCTGGTCGAAGCCCAGCAGGCGTCCGCCGGGGCCGAGGCGGTGCAGGATTTCGCGCGTGTGTCCGCCGCCGCCCAGGGTGACGTCCACGTAGATGCCGTCCGGGCGGATGCCCAGCCCGTCCACGGCGGGTGCCAGCAGCACCGGTATGTGATAAGTCGTAGTGTCTTGCGTCATTGGTCTTGCCCTCCTTCCTTGTCCTCCCACAGGTCGTCGCCCAGTGCTTCCTGCAGCGCTTGGCTGAAGTCCTCCGCCTCCATGAAAGGCTGTTCGGTGCGCGCCTTGGCCCAGATTTCGATGGTGTTGTCCATGCCGATGAAGCGCACTTCGCCCTCGATGCCCGCCATTTGCAGGTAGCGGCGGGGGATGAGGATGCGCCCGTTGCCGTCCGGCACCACCACTTCGGCATCGCTGACGAATTGGCGGAACACGGCCTGCTGGCGGGCGTTCCAGCGGTTCAGCCGCCGGCGCAGTTGCTCCTGCGTCTTGAACCACACGCTCTCCGGGTAGAGCACCAAGCAGTCCTGGAATACGTCTTTGCGCAGCACGAGGCTCTCCTCGGACGCGGCTTGCAGCTGCTTCCGGAAGGCGGCGGGGATGAACACCCGCCCCTTGGCGTCGGTTTTGGCCTCGATGTTGCCCAGAAAACGTATCATTTCTTTCCTTATTATAATATCAGGGTGTAAAAGTACACAATTCCCCACAATCCCCCACCATGTTTCAGCGAAAAACTTTCAAAGAAGTTTTCAACACCCTGTTGATTATTTATCCTCCTGAAAATTAGGATTCTTCTGAAACGCTTTGCTGGTGGGGGATTGCGGGGATTTTGCTCCCCGGCGGGGAGGGAAAAACGGGGCTTCGGGCGGGCGTACCTCCGTCCGTGCTTACCCGTACCCCCGCCCGTGCTTAGGCGTACCTGCGCCTTCGGGCGGGGGTATGCCTCAATTTTCTCCGGCGTGCGTGTTGGTTTTCGCGGAAATGTCGTATCTTTGCCGTGCGACCATCTGCACAGCTTATGAAGAAATTGGGTTATTTGATTTTCCTGCTCTTGGGGATTGGCCTGCTTTCCGGGGGACTTTGGGGAGCGCTATCCTTGGCGAAGGCGTCGGAAAAGTGTCTCCGTGCGCCGGGCATTGTCAAGCGGGTCAGTCATGAGCGGGTGTACCGTCCACGAAAGATGCGGATCGTGTCTACGACGGACGTGCACTATGAGACGGAGCGTTACGGCACGCTGACCCTCACGCTGGACTACTCCCTTCCCTTCTTGATGGACGAGGGTGACGAGGTGACGGTGCTCTATCCGACGGATCGCCCGCGCGAAGCCCGTGTGCCCATGGCCGAAGGCCTGCTGTACGGTCTGTTGTCCGTGCTGGGGGCAGGATGCGTGTGGATAGGGTGGCGGCTGAAATGAAGAATGGCTATTGTATGACCTAACATAAAAATGAGTATGAAGAAAACAGTGTGCAAGGCGGCTCTCGTGCTGCTGTGTGTAGCGATGGCGATGCCCGCCATGGCTCAGTTTAATCTGAAAAAAGCCGTGAGCGGCGTGGCCAAGGCCGCCAAGGCGGTGACTTTGACTGACGAGCAGATGGCCGAGTATGTCAAGGAGTACATCGACTGGATGGATGCCCACAACCAGGTCTGTGCCGACGACAGCCCCTATGCCATCCGGCTGAACAAGCTGACCGAAGGCTTGAGCGATGCCGATGGCATTCCCTTGAATTTCAAGGTGTATTACGTGACGGATGTGAACGCTTTTGCCTGTGCCGACGGCAGCGTGCGTGTGTTCTCCTCATTGATGGATATCATGACGGACGAGGAACTGCTGGGTGTCATCGGCCATGAGGTGGGGCACGTGGCACACCGCGACTCCAAGAAGGGATTCCGCACGGCATTGCTGACCTCGGCCCTGAAAGACGGGATTTCGTCGAATGGCGGCAAGGTTGCTGCCCTGACCGACTCACAGTTGGGTGACTTGGGCGAGGCACTGGTCAACGCCCGCTACTCGCAGAAGCAAGAGCGTGAAGCCGACGACTACGGCTATGAATTCCTGAAGAAAGCGGGCAAGAACCCGTGGGCGATGGCTCTCTCCTTCCAGCGGCTCAAAGAGTTGCAGGGCGAGCAGAAGTCCAGCAAGCTGAACCAGCTCTTCTCCACGCACCCCGACCTGGATGCACGCATCAAGCGTATGGCTGAGCGAGCTACGGCCGAGGGCATAGCGAAGCCGGAGAGCGCGAAGCTTGCGGAGTGAAAAAACCGGGCACACAGGCGACGTACGTCTGTGTGCCCGATTTGAGAGCTATAAGCTCAGCGGAAATCCTTCAGTTCCTGCTGCAACCGTTGCCGTGTGAAGAAGATGCGGCTCTTCACCGTCCCGATGGGCAGGTCCATCTTCGCGGCAATCTCGCGGTACTTGAAGCCCGAGAAGTGCATCAGGAAGGGGGTGCGGTATTCCTTGGGCAGGGCGTTCACCGTGCGGTACATCTCCTTCAGGTCGTAGGCGGCCTCGGTGTTTTCCGAAGCCTCCCTGGTCGGCGTGTTCAGGAAGTAGCGGTTGTCGGTGGCGTCCACGAAAGTTTGTTCGCGCACGCTGCGGCGGTAGTTGTTGATGAAGATGTTGCGCATGATGGTGTATGTCCAACCCATGAAATTGGTGTCGGGTTCGTACTTGTCTTCGTTGTCCAAGGCTTTCAGCGAGGTCTCTTGCCTCAAGTCGTGGGCTTCGTCATGGTCGGTCGTCAGTTTGTAGGCGAAGCGCAGCAGCTCGTCTTGCGCGCCTGCCAGTTCTTTTGCAAATGTCACACTGTTCATAAAATACTGTTTTTTTAGGTTCAGGCCGGTACCCGTCTCTTGGGCCGGATTTTTTTGTTGATGCAAGTTTACGGAAAATCTCCCGCAATCGCCGACGGATTTCAGCCATTCTTTAGGGGAGAAACTGACATGGGACAGTTAACCCGTGCAACAGGAGAGATTTCCCCGTCATCCGTCCATTTTATTGCACACTTCGGAGACTTTTGCGCAATAGGACGGGTGAAAATGGGGTATTGGCAGATAAACTATGGATTTTGATAGATTTTGGGGGCAGTTTTCTGTCAAATCCTTGCGATTAATAAAAAAGATGCGTTAATTTTGCGCTGTAAAATCATCGGAAAGAGCATGGCTGACGATTCTTTGTTTTTGATAGACATAGACAAGATATTGCAGGAGAAGGCTCCGCAGAAGGCGAAGTATATCCCGCGCTTTGTCGTTTCCTACCTGAAGCGCATCGTCCACCAGGACGAGCTGAACGGCTTCTTGCGCGGGGCGCAGGGCAAGGTCGGCGTGGACTTCCTGAAGGCCAGCCTGGACTTCCTGGACGCGAAGCTGGTGGTCCGGGGCGAGGAGAATCTGCCCAAGGACGGCCGCCTCTGCACCTTCGTTTCCAATCATCCCCTGGGCGGGCAAGACGGTCTGGCCCTGGGTTACGTGCTGGGCACGCACTATGACGGCAAGATAAAATACCTGGTCAACGACCTGCTGATGAACCTGCACGGCCTCGCGCCCCTCTGCATCCCCATCAACAAGACGGGCCGCCAGGCCAAGGACTTCCCCCGCGTGGTGGAGGCAGGGTTTGCGTCGGACAACCAGTTGCTTATGTTCCCTGCCGGGCTGTGCTCGCGGCGGCAGCATGGCGTCATCCGCGACTTGGAGTGGAAGAAGGCGTTCATCGTCAAGAGCGTGCAGCACCACAGGGACGTGGTGCCCATCCACTTCGACGGACGCAACTCCAACTTCTTCTACAACCTGGCCAACGCCTGCAAGACGCTGGGCATCAAGTTCAACATCGCCATGCTCTACCTGGCCGACGAGATGCTGAAGAACCGCCACAAGACCTTCACCATCACCATCGGGAAGCCCATCCCCTGGCAGACCTTCGACAAGTCGAAGACACCCCTGCAATGGGCACAATATGTTAAGGACATCGTGTATAAACTCTGAACACCAACTGAATATGGAAGATATCATTGCACCGGTAAGCAAGGAACTGCTGAAAGCGGAACTGACGGAAGACAAACGCCTGCGCATGACCAACCGCAGCAACAACCAGATTTACATCGTCACGGCGCACGACTCCCCGCACACGATGCAGGAGATTGGACGCCTGCGCGAGATTGCCTTCCGCGCCGCCGGGGGAGGAACGGGCAAGTCGGTGGACATCGACGAGTTCGACGTCATGGAGCATCCCTACAAGCAGCTCATCGTCTGGAACCCCGAGGCCGAGGAAATCCTGGGCGGATACCGCTACATCCTGGGTACTGACGTCCGCTTCGACGACAAAGGGCAACCCCTGCTGGCCACCGCCCACATGTTCCACTTCTCCGACAAGTTCCTGCGTGAATATCTCCCCACCACCATCGAGCTGGCTCGCTCGTTCGTCACACTGGAGTACCAGCGCACCCGCATGGACAACAAGGGCCTCTTCGCCTTGGACAACCTGTGGGACGGGCTGGGCGCGCTGACCGTCGTCATGCCCAACGTCCGCTACTTCTTCGGCAAGGTCACGATGTATCCCAACTATTCTCGTCCGGGCCGCGACATGATTCTCTATTTCCTGAAAAAGCATTTTGGCGACAAGGAGGGTCTCGTCACCCCCATCGAGCCGCTGCAAATCGAGACCGACGAGCGCGAGCTGGCCGACCTCTTCTGCAAGGACACTTTCAAGGAGAACTATAAAATCCTGAACGCCGAGGTGCGCAAGCTGGGCTACAACATTCCCCCGCTGGTGAACGCCTACATGAGCCTCAGTCCCACGATGCGCATGTTCGGCACCGCCATCAACCGCGAGTTCGGCGACGTGGAGGAGACCGGCATCCTCATCGCCGTGGACGAAATCCTCGTTGAGAAACGCCTGCGCCACATCCAGTCCTACATTGAGAACGAGGCGAAGCTGGGCGAAGGCAAGTGCTTCTGATTCAAATAGTAGTTGCTGTATATATATGAGTTTGCCCCTTCGTTGTTGACAAGGAAGGGGCAAATTTGTGTCAGGGCTTTCTGTATGTCCGTGTCCGACCGTGTCAAGGCTCGGCAGTCTTAGGCAACGTCACGCGGAACAGTTCGCTGGGGCGGTGTTCGCGCAGGATGATGTCCGTCATCTGCTGCACGATGTCGGGGTGCTGGGCGGCCACGTCATTGTCCTCGTGGATGTCGGTGGCCAGGTCATACAGACGGGGCACGCCGCGGACCACCACCAGCTTCCAATCGCCCATGCGCACGCCAATCTGGTCCGTTTCGTGGAACTCCCAGTAGAGGAAGTCGTGCTTGGCCTGCCGGTCGTCCTGGCCCAGCAGGGTGGGGGCGAAAGAGATGCCGTCGAAGCAGTCGCCTTCAATCTTCTTGTTGAGGTATTTCTTGGGGAACTTTTTGTCTCCCACCAGTTCGCAGAAGGTGGGCATCACGTCGTAGAAGGCCAATTGGTGGTCGTTGACCTGTCCGGCTTGGATGCGTCCCGGCCACCAGGCGATGAAGGGCACGCGGATGCCGCCCTCATAGCACTGGCGCTTCAGGCCGCGCAGTTTGCCGTCGCGTCCGAAGAAGGTGGGATCCGCGCCGCCTTCCTCGTGAGGGCCGTTGTCGCTGCTGAAGATGACGAGGGTGTTCTCATCCAATCCTTTCTCTTTCAGCTTGGCCAGGATTTCGCCCACGTATGCGTCCAGGCGCGTGATCATGCCTGCAAACTGGGCGTGCGTGTGCTCCACCGGGTTGTAGCGCGAGCCTTCATTGCCACCCCAGGTCTTGTCGGTGAAGAATTTCCGCTTGTATCCCTTCAGGATGGAGTCTTCGGGCTGTGCCAGCTCGGCGTGGGGCAGGGTGTAGGTGAAGAAACCGTAGAACGGTTGTTTGCCGTCCTGCTTGTCCAGCCATTCCAGGGCCTTCTGGTGGATGATGTCGGCCGAATACTGCTTGCGGTTGCGGTAGTCGTCGCCATACATGGCGTGCTGGATGTTCTGCTCCATCACCTCGCGCACCACGGCCGTGTCGCCCATCGAGCGGCTGAAGCGGTTGAGGAAGTTGGGGTAGTAGAGGTGGGCCTGGAACTGGCAGATGTAGCCGTAGTACTCGTCCACGCCGCGCTTGTCTGGGGTGGAGACGGAACCTTCGTAGCCGCCTGCCCACTTGCCGAACATGCCGGTGGTGTAGCCGTTCTGCTTCATGATTTCAGGCAGGATGATGTGCCCGGGGTCGTAAGGTTCCTGGCCTACTATGGCGTAGTCCTTGTTCTGCCCGTATGTCACCTCGCCCAGCCAGTATTCTTTGTTGCCGCGGACGTGGCCGTGTCCGGAGTGCTGTCCGGTCATCAGCGAGGCACGCGACGGCGCGCTGACAGGGCTTCCGGCGTATGCTTGGGTGAAGAGCATTCCCTCCTGGGCCATGCGGTCCAGGTTGGGGGTATGGATGTATTTCTGCCCGTAGCAGCCCAGGTCGCCGTATCCCATGTCGTCGCACAGGATGAAGATGATGTTAGGCTTCGGGTCCTTGTTCTTGTCCGCCGCTTGGGCGCCCGTCGCGCAGGCCGTGGCGAAGAGGCCGGCGCAGAGGAGGGGGAATCGGTTGGTTTGCATTATCGGTAACTTGTTTTTAGGGTTGTATATGATGAAAACAGCCTTAAAGGTAGGGAAAAACTTATGTTGTCCCTGCGCTTCAAGGCTGTTCTTCTCAGATATTAACAATCTTTACGGGGCGACAATGGTTAGTAGCCCGGATTTTGTGTGATTTCGGGGTTGAGCACAATCTCGTCCGTCGGCACCTGGTAGAGGTAGTACTTGTCCAGCCAGCCCGCACCTTGCACCACAGGGTCGTTGAAGAGGTACAGGTAGCCTTCGGTCATGCTGCCGTTCGTGCCGTCAGAGTAGCCGGTCTCGGGGTTGTAGAGGGTGCGGCCCTGGTTTTGGGCGTATTCCTTGGTGACCCAGATGCCCTTGGCCACCTTGTTGATGAACCAGGGAGCCATACGCCAGCGGCGGACGTCGTAGTAGCCGAAGCCCTCGCCCAGCAGTTCGATGATGCGTTCGCGGCGCACTTCCCACAACAGGGCGGGCACTTGCACGCCGATGGTGTTGCCTTCGGGATAGTAGTAAGGCCGGTCGGGGTCGAAGTCATCGGTTATCTGGCTGACGTTCATGCGGGCCACTTCGGCACGGTCGCGCAACTTGTTGATGGAGCGGTCGGCGGCCGCTTGGTCGAAGCGACCCAGTTCGGCCATGGCTTCGGCATAGTTCAGCAGCGTTTCCTCAATCTTGAAGATGGGCTTGTCCGCCACGTTCAACGAACCGGTGTTCAGGTTCTCCTCCCAGTTGTTGTAGAGCTTCCAGAGGTAGTAGCCCGAGCGGCATTGCAGGTAGGCACCGCCTTCGCCCAGGCGCGGGATTTCGTTCACCAGCGAGGCCGACCAGTTCTGCACGGGCAGGCGCTTCATGCCGATGCCGGGGTTGCTGCGGCTGTAGTTGGCTCCCATGATGTCGATGTATTCGCGTTCCACGGGGTTGTCCGTGTAGCCCCAGTCTGCGTTGGGGTTCTCCACGGGGGTGTTGGCACCGCCGGCTTCCACCTTGTAGGGCGGGATGACGGTGTGGTAGAGACGCGGGTCGCGGTCGCGGAAGGTGTCATACATGGTCTTGTCGCCGTAGTAGCCGGACTGCGGGTTGTGGATGGGCAGGCCGTTCTTCATCAGGTAGAGGTCCACGGTGCTTTGGTGTACCTCGACGCTTTGGCTGGAGGTGTGTTCCAGGTAGCATCCGCCTTGCACGGCGTTGATGCCGGCTACATATTCCTTGTAGAGGATGACGCCCGGCACGCCGTTCAGGTCGGCCGTGGTCCACATTTCGCCGTAGCCGGCACCCGGCTGGCCGTCCGTGCCTGTGTACAGGGTGGGATAGTCGGCCATCAGGTCTTCGGAGACGCGGACGCACTCTTCCAGGTACTTGTCAGCGCCTTCCAGACCGTGATATTTGCGCCATGTGCCTTCGCGCAGGGTGAAGCGGGAGAGGGCGGCGCGCACGCAGTCGCGGTCGATGGCGTTGTCACCGTCTTGCGACTCGAAGTCGCCGATGTTCTGTTCGGCCCATTGCAGGCGTTCCAGCACCTTGTCGGCCACCTCGGTGCGTGCCACGCGCGGGCCGTAGGTCTCTTCGGAGCTTTCCGTCAGCACCTTGTCCACCCAAGGGATGTCGCCGAAGCGGTCTATCAGTTCCATATACCAGAAGGAGTGGAAGAAGTAGCCCACGGCACGCCAGTGTTCCTTCTCCTCCTGGGTCATGTCGGAGGCATCAATGTGGGACAGCATGATGTTGATGCGGCGGATGAAGGAACTGAAGTTCCAGCCGTTGCCGGAGGCCACCAGTCCCACGGTCTGGTAGGCGAATTGGTTGAAGCCGCTGGACGAGCGGTTATTGAAGTAGTTGGCGTCCACGTCGCCGTCATATTGTCCGCCGGGTCCCCAGCCGTTGCTGCGGGTGGAGGTGCGTATGGTGGTGTTGGTGAACATCTCGTAGCAGGGCCACATGAAGCTTTGGAAGTTGGCATAGGAACTGAAAGCGTTCTCTTCCGTCAGGTCGGTGATGGGCGTCTTGTCCAGGAAGCTGTCGTTGCATCCTGTCAGTGCCAGGCCCGATACCAACGCCATGCCTATGAATATCTTTTTCATAATCAGTCTTTGTTGTTTTAGTTAATGTTATAAGGAGAGATTCACGCCGAATGACACCGTGCGGAAGGCCGGGTAGTTCCACGACAGCGTTTCGGGGTCGATGCCCTTGGGCAGCGAGCTGAATGTGGCCAGGTTCTCGATGCTGACGAACAGCTTCAGCTGCGATAGCGTGAGTTTCCGGATGAGGTGTTTCGGGAAGGAGTAGGACAACGTCACGTTCTTGATGCGCAGGTAGGAGGCATCGGACAGGTAGCGGTCGGATTGGCGGTAGTTGGAACCCATGTTGCCATAGCTGTCATAGATGCGCGGATACTCGGCACCGGGATTGGCGCAGGTGTAGTCGCCGTTGGCGGCATCCACCGGACGCCAGTAGTTATCCAGCCCCTCATACAGCGGCAGGAAGGTATAGTCGCCGTACATCGGGAAAGTCAGCACGTTGGCCAGCCAGTAGTCGCGCTTGCCGGTGCCTTGCAGGAAGACGCTGAGGTCGAAGCCCTCATAGCTGACACCCAGGTTAATGCCGTAGAGGTAGCGGGGCAGATAGTTGCCGATGACCTGGCGGTCGCCGGGATTGTCCAGCGTGCCGTCGCCGGCGGTGATGAGGTTGGTGCCCTGCTCGTCGTCGCGCAGGTTCTTGAACTTGACGTCGCCCGGACGCACGGCATAGCCGTTGATGTCCGTCACGCCGTCCTTCAGTTGCCAGCTCTGCGTGTCTACAAAGTCGTCCACGGTGTAGAAGCCATCATAGACGTAACCCCAGATTTCACCCAGTTCCTGGCCTTCGTAGTAGTTGGACAGGAGCTTGGACTCGTTGCTGTCATACTTGGTGATGACGCTCTTCGAGTCGGAGAGGTTGAAGCCCACGTTGTAGCCCCACTTGCCGATGCGGTCGCGCCAGTTGAGGTTGATTTCCCAACCACGGGTGCGCATGTCGGCCGTGTTCTGGTAAGGAGCCGACGCGCCTACCACGGCGGGCAGCTGCATGCCCGGTGCCAACATGCCTTTCGTGTCCTTCTGGTACCATTCGAAGAGACCGGACAGGCGGCTGTTGAACAAGGCGAAGTCTACGCCGATGTTGGTTGTGCCCACCTTCTCCCACGTGAACGACGTGCTGACCAGCGAGGGCAGCGAGGTGACGGCGGCCACCACGTTGCTGTTCGTCAGCCAGCCGGTGTAGTTATTGTTGATGGTCATCGACGGGATGTAGGCATATTCCACGATGTTCTGGTTGCCTATCTGACCGTAGGAGCCGCGGATCTTCAGTTGGTTCAGCCAACTGCGGGTATTTTCCATAAACTTCTCTTCCGTGATGTTCCAGCCGACGGATACGGAGGGGAAGAAACCGAAGCGGTTGTCCTTGGGGAAGCGCGACGAGCCGTCGTAGCGGCCGTTCACCTCCAGCAGGTACTTGTCCTTGTAGTTGTAGTTGACGCGGAAGAACCCGCCGCGCACGGCGTACTCCGTGTAGTAGTCATTGGACGTCAACCGGCCCGTGCCGCCTCCCAGCGAAGGTACCTCGATGACAGCCTGGTTGTAGGAATAGTTGTCCACTGTCTCCTTGTAGCTGGATTCTTGGTTGAAGCCGGCCATTACCTTGAAGTGGTGGTCCGTGCCCAGGTCGAAGCCGTAGGTGGCGTAGGCGTTGATGGCGTTGTAGTTGGTGAACTGCTTGTACTTGCGCAGGTAGTCGTTCGTGGGCGAGGTGTTGGCGCCGCCTTGGATGGTGGTGAAGGTCACGCTGCTTGTGTAGTAGTGGTAGTCGTACATGTTCTTGTCGAACGTGTATTCAAAGGCCACTTCCAGCCCCTTCAGCGGCTTCAGGATGGACTTCAGGAAGATGCGCGGGTTGTCGTAGTTGTTGCGCGAGGGCTGTGCGTTGAGCACCTGGTTCTTCGGGGTGAAGAAGGGCAGGTTGTCATCGCCGCCCACGCCGTAACCTGCGGGCATGTTGCCTTCCGGGTAGTAGGAACCGAGTCGGAGGCTGTAGATGCCGCCTGCGGCCGATTCTGGATTGGTGCTCTTGCTGTGCGCATAGCTCAGGGTGGCTTCCTGCGTGAACCACGGCGTGATGTCGGCCGAGATGAACGAGTTGACGTTCAGGCGGCGGTAAGTGTCCTTGTCGCCGATGAGGACGCCGTCGTTGTTGGTGAAGCCGCCGGACAGGCGGAACCGCAGGCGTTCCGTGCCGCCGCTGACGGACAGGTTGTGCGTCTGCTGGAAGCCGGTTTCAAGCATGTTCTTGATGAGGTCTTTCTCGTTGAGGTAGTAGAGGGCGCCGTTGTCGTCACGGAAGATGCCGTCGCCTTGCGTGGGCACGGATGAGGGGTCTTGCTGGTATTGTTGCAACAGTTCCCGCCAGCGCGTCACGCTGGGCGAGCCCAGCGACCAGTAGTCATCGCGCCCCGTGTCCTGGTAGGCTTGCAGGAAGGTGTCCAGCGATGCCTGCTTGGGCAGGTTGATGGCATTGGTGAAGGCCAGGTTGTTGTTGTAGTTCAGTTGGAAGCGCGTGGCACCTTGGGGACGCTTGGTGGTCACCAGGATGACGCCGCCCGCGGCTCGTGCGCCGTAGATGGCGGAGCTGGCCGCATCCTTCAGCACGGTGATGGACTCGATGTCGTCCGGGTTCACCAGGTCGATGTCACCTTCCACGTTGTCAATTAGGATCAGTGGGGCCACGGTGGCACCATAGCTTCCATCACTGTTCTGGATACCCAGTGAGTAGGCACCGCGGATTTGGAAGGACTTCGAGGAGGTGGGGCCGTTGCCGCCGCTGCTCACCAGCAGGCCGGGCACCGCGCCTTGCAGGGCATCCGAGGCTTTCGTCAGCGGACGTTCGCCGAGGACTTCGTCCATCTTCACGGTGGTGACGGCACCGGTCAGGTTGGCTTTCTTCTGTGTGCCGAAGCCCACGACAACCACTTCGTCCAGTTGCTGGGTGTCTTCCTTGAGGGTGATGTTCAGCGGTTGGCCATTCCACGTGATGGTCTGTTTGACGTAACCGATGTAACTGATTTCCAATACAGTCCCAGGCTTGACATCGGCAATCTTGAACTTGCCGTCCAGGTCGGTGATCATACCTTGGGCACTGCCTTTCACTACTACGGAGGCACCGATGATGGCCTCTCCGTTGGTGTCTTTCACTACGCCTTGGCACTCACCGCTTTGTTGCACGATGAGAGTCTCCGGAGCGGAGGGCGTTGCCTGTAACAGGCTTGCAGGTAGCATGGATAGCATGAGTAGCACGCTTACCCTTCTGAATCTTTTCTGCATAAGCTACGTGTTTTTGAATGTAAATAAAAAGGTAAAAGGTTTTGAGGTGGTGGAACCTCTTCTGCGGCGGCATTTGGTGTCGCTTTGCATATTTTGGGCAAAAATAGCAATATTTTGTGATAGTTGCAAGACCTTTAGGGAGGAAAATACGCCTGTTCTTTGACGAATGTGTGTTGTTTTATGGCGGATTGCCTATCTTTGTCCCGGATATTCCTGACGGATGGGAATATGTATATATTATAGTGTGTATCATGTGGCAATCTTGCAAACTTTGGCTTCTTTCTTTCTTCCGGCTGTTCGCTCCGCGACATTGTGCCGTGTGTGGCGCCGTCTTGGACGAAGGGGAGGAGGTATTGTGCCTGAAGTGCGACATCGGCTTGCCCCGCACCGGCTATCACCTGCGGGCGGACAATCCTGTGGAGCAGCGTCTCTGGGGACGGTTCCCGCTGGTGCGTGCCGCTTCTTATCTCCGCTATGGGAAAGGTGGGGATTACCGGCGCATCCTGCTCCGGCTGAAGTACGAGGGCCGCAAGGATTATGCCCGGGCGATGGGGCGGCGGATGGCGGCGGACCTGGCCCGGTCTGGCTTCTTTGAGGGGGTGGATGTGCTGTTGCCCGTGCCCTTGCATCCCGACAAGGAGCGGCGCAGGGGGTATAACCAGAGCGTGTGCCTGGCGCAGGGGGTGTCGGACGTGACGGGCATCCCGGTGTCGGTGGGGAACGTGCAACGCCGGAGGTTCACGGAGACGCAGACCCGCAAGTCGTCCCTACAGCGGTGGGAGAATGTGGACGGGGTGTTCACGGCGGCAGATGCGACGGCCTTTGCCGGGCGGCACGTGTTGCTGCTGGACGATGTGCTGACCACGGGCGCCACCCTCACGGCCTGTGCCGATGCGTTGCAGGGCGTGGAGGGAGTGCGTTTCAGCGTGCTGACGTTGGCGGTGGCGGAAGGCATATAAAAAGACAGAGGACGTGCTTGCCCGGCACGTCCTCCGTCTGTGTGGACATGGAAAGAATCAGGCGATGCCTGCGGCTTTCAGCTGTTCCGCCATCTGCTGCTGCACTTCCTTGGCGGCCTGGCGGGCGGCATCGGCAAAGTCATGCCCCTTGCCGGCGTAGATGATGCCGCGGCTGGAGTTGACGATGAGGCCGCAGTCCTTGGTCATGCCGTACTTGCAGACTTCTTCCAAGGAGCCGCCTTGTGCGCCCACGCCGGGGACGAGGAGGAAGTGGTTGGGCACCACCTTGCGGATGTCCTCGAACATGCGGCCCTGCGTGGCACCCACGACGTACATCATGCGGTCGTCGCCTGCCCATTCCTGGCTCTTGCGGAGGACTTTCTCGAAGAGGCGTTCGCCCTGCGCGTCCTCCGTCAGTTGGAAGTCGTGCGAACCTTTGTTGCTGGTCAGTGCCAAGAGGATGACCCATGTGTTGTCATAGCCCAGGAAAGGCGTCACGCTGTCCTCTCCCATGTAGGGAGCTACGGTGACGGCATCCACTTGCAGGTCTTCGAAGAAGGAGCGGGCGTACATGGCAGAGGTGTTACCAATGTCTCCGCGCTTGGCGTCGGCGATGATGAACTGGTCGGGGTAGTTCTGCCGGATGTACTTCACGGTCTTCTCCAACGCCTGCCAGCCTTTCACGCCCAGGCATTCGTAGAAGGCGAGGTTGGGCTTGTAGGCCACGCAGAGGTCGGCGGTGGCGTCGATGATGGCCTTGTTGAAGTTGAAGACCGGTTCCGCCCCGTCCAGCAGGTGTTCGGGGATTTTCTTGATGTCCGTGTCCAGTCCCACGCAGAGGAAGCTCTGCTTGCGGCGGATGTTGTCGATGAGTTGTTGCTTGTTCATAATTCGTTATAGATTATTTAATCGTTCTATTTCTTCTCTGATTTCTTCAATAACTTCAATGTTGTCTATCTGTTTTTTCCCTTGTGTATTCTTTTTGGAGAATACGAAGAATACTTTTCCTTTATATTTCTCCATAAATCGTTGGTGATTACTTTTGTTTTGTTCAATCCATTGATATTGGTTGATGGAATTTTTAGTGGATATTGGTTTTATCTGGATACCCACAAAGCATTCTTCTTTCACTTTAATGTAAAAGTCTACGGCTAATGTCCTGTCCCATTCATCAGGTGCAGCATTGATTTTACAGCCCAAGACTTTTTCAAGTTGACCGTAGATGGTTTCTATTTCAGTAACATATCCTTCATATGTCCGATTTATAACTAAATTGTACACATAGTCTATGCATTCTTCTTCTGTAATGCTTTCTAATTCATTTTGGACGTTTTCTGATAGCCGTAGGTACAAATCTTCGCCTAATTCGCAAAGATATTCTCGTGTAATCCGTATTCCGCCTTTTTTCTTTTGAACTGCATTGTTAAAATAGTAATTTACCCATGCTTCGTAGTTAGGAGGAGCACATTGACGAATCAATTCAGAAGTCAGGCCTACGCTTTGAGCCTTATTCAGCCCCCAGCGGTTCATACCATAGTTTAGAAGGGTTTCTCTTTTGTACTTTAAGTTATAGCCTTCTTTTCCGTTAATCCATTCTTTTTCCATTGCTTAATTGTTGAAATTTGGTTCTATACTTGAAGTCAATACTGTCATCTACATTTGCCAATCCGGCTTTTAGTATGTGGGCATTGATAAAAGTTTTGTTTTCTAAATAGAGGTAACATAGCAGATTATTTTCTGCATCATATTTGATTGTATCAAACTTCATAAATACTTTATGTCCTTTTACTTTGTTTAGAATGAAATTTATGGCATCCCCATTGACTTCATCTTTCTCTTTAATTCCTAATAATCGGATGCGAAGATTATTATTTAATAGAATAGTGTTGGCATTTATCACTTTCTTGACAGAATAATACTCCTCTCTTTTTGTATTGCTCTCTTTGTCTATAACAGAGCCAAATTGTAGCTTCTTTACATCCATCTTGTTATTCATCTTATGTGGATCTATGAAGATATAAGGTAGTTTACTTATACTTTCTTCAGTATAGATGGGGGATTTGTCACGTTCAAACCGATAAACAGTTTGCTCAAAATCTATTTGATTTACATTGAGCTTTTGTTTGTAGTAGTCTATAAATGCAGGATTAATCTCATAACCGACAGAATTTCTCCCAGAGTTTCTGGCAGCTAAAGCGGTTGTTCCACTTCCTAAGAAAGGGTCGAATACTGTTTCGCCGACAAAAGAAAACATTTTTATTAACCTTCTTGGCAGTTCTTCTGGAAAAACTGCAATATGGCCATCCTGACGTGCTCCACTAAATGTCCAATGCGATGCAAAATATGTATTCCATTCTTCTTTGGATAAGATAGATAGTGCTTTTTGTTCAGGGCTAGGCTTGGGAGAATTGCCTAATTTTTTGAAGATGAGTATAAATTCATAATCTAGTTTCAGGATGCCATTACGCGGATAAGGGAAACTTCCCATAACAGCTCCCCCGCCAGTCGTATTCATTGTCGTTTGTTTTTGCCAAATGATGGCACCCATATAATCCATTCCTAATGTTTCACAAAATTTTATGATTTCTGTGCGAATGGGGATAACCTTATAGCGTCCGTAATATACAGAACGGGCAAATTGGTCTCCAATATTGATACACAAACGACATCCGTCGTGCAAGATGCGGTAACACTCTTTCCAAACGAGGTTTAAGTTGTTGATGTAGCTTTCATAACTATCATGAAAGCCTATTTGATTGTCTGTGCCATAATCTTTTAATTGCCAATAGGGGGGGGACGTGATAATTAAATGAACAGATTTGTCTGGAATCAGATTCATTTGGCGGCTATCTCCGCAGATATGTGTATGAGTAGTTTGCATATTCTTGATATTTTAGGGGATTACAGTTCGCTCTCCTTCAGTCTTTCCGCATTCTCCGCCACGATGAGGTGGTCTATGCAGTCCTGGATGTCGCCGTCCATGAAGGCGGCCAGGTTGTAGATGGTGTAGTTGATGCGGTGGTCGGTGATGCGCCCCTGCGGGTAGTTGTAGGTGCGTATCTTGGCCGAGCGGTCGCCGGTGGAGACCATCGTCTTGCGCTTGGAGGCGATGTCGTCGATGTACTTCTGGTGCTCCTTGTCGTAGATGAAGGTACGCAGGCGGCTCAGGGCGCGCTCCTTGTTCTTGGGCTGGTCGCGCGTCTCGGTGCACTCTATGAGGATTTCCTCCACCACGCCCGTGTTGGGGTTCTTCCAGTTGTAGCGCAGGCGCACGCCGCTCTCCACCTTGTTGACGTTCTGTCCGCCCGCGCCGCCGCTGCGGAAGGTGTCCCACTTGATTTCGCCCTCGTTGATTTCCACGTCGAAAGGCTCGGCCTCGGGCAGCACGGCCACCGATGCGGCGGAGGTATGCACGCGGCCTTGCGTCTCCGTGGCGGGGACACGCTGCACGCGGTGCACGCCGCTTTCATACTTCAGCGTGCCGTACACATTGTCGCCCGTCACCGAACAGATGATTTCCTTGAAGCCTCCGGCCGCGCCCTCGTTGGCGCTGGAGACTTCCAGCCGCCAGCCTTTGCGCTCGCAGTATTTGGAATACATGCGGAAGAGGTCGCCTGCAAAGAGCGCTGCCTCGTCGCCGCCCGTGCCTCCACGGATTTCGAGGATGGCGTTGCGGCTGTCCTGCGGGTCGGCGGGGATGAGCAGGAGTTTGATTTCCTCTTCCAGCTGGGGGCGGCGTGCCTCGCACTTGTCCAGTTCCTCGCGGGCCATGTCGCGCATCTCCGGGTCGCTCTCGTTGGCGATGATATCTTTCGCCTCGTCAATGCCGGCCAGCACTTGGACGTATTCCCGCCGTGCCTTCATCAGGTCGCCCAGTTCCTTGTATTCCTTCGTCAGCTTGACGTAGCGTTTCTGGTCGGCGATGACGGCTGGGTCGGTTATCAGGGTGGACACTTCCTCGTAGCGGGCCACGAGGGTGTCGAGTTTCTCGAGTAGGGTGTTGTTGTCAGACATATTAAATATTAGTAGGGATATTCTTCATTTTGCAATAGGAGGCAATATCAGAATCGTTCTTGAAACATTTATCACACAAATCTTCAAGTCCTCTTTTGACATCTTCTATGTATTTCGTACCAGCAGTTATAACTTTTTCTATTTGTTCAATAAAGTTCCTAAATGAATTATTCATATTGCATAGTTTTTCTATGGTCTTAAAATCTAAAGTTTTTCTCTTCGCTGGAAATAGGATCTGGCTTTCATAAGGATTGGCTTTCAATTTTATGACCCCTATTCCAAAGGAGTGATTTAAACGTTCTAGTTCCTCTATCAAGCTGTCATTTATTTCAAAAGCGACAAGAAAGCCATAGTTTGCCCAGCTAGAATTTGATACAGCTTGGAAGAAGAATCTCTTCAAATCATAATCAGATTTAATTTCTCTCTTTAGTTCATAAGAGTAAAGTTCTACAGAGTTCATTCGGTTGGTGGCTTGGAAAAATGATTGGCAAGCCTTATTGTCGAATTCTATGAATTTAGTGCCTATGATATCTGGATGTACCCATTTCTGATGTTCTTCACTATTATTGGACTGCTCATGAAATATCGTCGTTGCATAGATGTTCTCATTCTTCAAATATGTCACCAATAATGGATGCAAGTCTCTTTCCATATAGGTGCTCTTGGGCGACTTATTTGATTCTGTTTGTTGCGATGTGACGAACGTTATTTTATTTTCGTTTCTTGTTAAATAATACCAATACACATTTTCATCGTTCTTTACACGCCTCACTCGTGCATCACCATTCTTGATGAATTCTCCTAGTAGTGCACTTACTGTTTGATCAGGTGTTTTCCCTTTGCTGAAGATATAATACTTATGCTCAAGAATATGTTGATATACTATTCTTGCCGTTCCTCCTTTTTCCAAATCTTCAAGAGTCTTAAGTATAGCTTCTTTTATAGTCATACCATTTTATGCTTCTATTATGTCAATGTATCGTTGCAACGCCGCCAGTTCTGCCTCCTCCACCAGTTGGCGGAAAGGAGCGGGATTCTTGTCTACGTGCGATGTCTCCAGCGCTTTGTAATAGGCCAACTTGCTTTCGGCATCGCCTTTCAACAATACCATCACGTAGCCGTGGCGCAAGAGGTAGAGGTTCATCAGCAGGCGGGAGGTGCGCCCGTTGCCGTCAATGAAGGGGTGGATGCGCACCAGTTCATCGTGCAGGTAAGCGGCAATGTCCACGGGGTGGATGCTTTCATTCTCCATCTCGCGGAAGCGAAGCAGGAAGTCCTCCATCTGCTTTTCTATCAGGTAGGGTTGTGGCGGCACATGGCGGCTGCCTGATATGAGGACGGGCACCGTGCGGTAACGTCCCGCATTTTGCCGGTCAATGCCGCGCAGGATGAGGGCGTGGATTTGGAGGATGGTGCGTTCGGTTATCGGTTCTTCTCCTTGGGCAATGTCCTTGATGAAGGCGATGGCCTCGTTGTGGTTGATGGCTTCCAGGTGCTCGCGCAGGCTTTTCCCGCCGATGGTCAGTCCTTCTTCTATGACCAAGGCTGTTTCTTGCAAGGTCAGCGTGTTGCCCTCGATGCGGTTGCTTTCGTAGGTGTATTCGATGGCGAGGGCTTCTTCTATCTTGTGCAGGGCGGCCTTGGGCAAGGGGCGTGCCGAGGCGAGGCGGGCTTTCAGCTCGTCTATCTGCGTCCGTATGTCATGGAGTATTGTCATTTGTCCTCCTCCTCATCCTTCCGCCGCCCTATTCTTGGCTGCATCAGGTCCTTGAACAGGATGTAGGCCGCCACGACCCAGAAGCCCACGGTGATGCCGCGTATCAGCGGGCTGGCGTGGAAGTATTCGTTGATGCTGTTGGCCAGCACCATGGTGACGAACCAAATGATGGCGGCTATCCAGTATTTGCGCTTGGTCTTTTTGTTCATATCCTTTCCTTGTTATTCTTTGTTCTTACGGGCAATTCTCCAGATTTTCCATAGCAGATAGCCTGCCCACAATGCCCAAAACGCCACTTGCATGATGTACCACGTGGCTTCATCGTTGGCAGGCGTTCCTTGCGGGGCATTTAGTGCCTCGGTCAGGCGTTGGGCATTGGTGTAGATTAGATAAACTACGAATGCCAGCATACCGGCCAAGGCAATGTATATCACAGCCAAACCTATCCGGACGGATCTTTTGGCGCGTCGTTCTTCTTTCTCCTTGAACGAGCGTCGGGCTGTTTTCTGCATTTCTTCCCACATCCGCTCGTCGCGCTTGGTTGTCCACTTGGGTTCTTGTTGTAACATGGCTCTCTGTATGGGGTTAGGTGGTTTCCTGCGGTTCTTCTTTATCCGCTTTGTCCGCGTGGCGCATTCTCCAAATGAGGTAAAGGAGGAAACACCACCCGGCAAAGGACAAAGGCCCGACAATCCAATCCAGCCAATGCGGGTCGCCCAAGAATAGCTTCTCATATTGGAAAAAGGCTTGCCGCACCAGGATGAGGAGGCAGGCAAGCAGTGCCACCGTATGGTAGAAGCGGAATCTGCCGGGCCGGTGGGGTTGCAATGCCTTGAGGACGCAGCAGACGACGGCCGTCACAAATACCACACTCTTCACGGCGGTGAAGGCCGTGTGCCACCAGGGGGCGGCGTTGCGGAGATTGTCTATCGTGGTAAGTATGGCTTCGGCTCCCGCCACCGCGCTGATCAGAAAAGCCAGCACCAGCACCGTGTCGATGGTGAGGCTGAAGTGTCGGAAACGGAATGTCTTCATAAGTGAATCTCCTCGTTGTATAAGTCCTTCAGCAACTTGCGTGCAGGAACTTCAATCGTGCCGCCTTTGTAGTCGCCTTCGATGATGTTCTCATTGCGCAATGCCTTTTCACGGATGAGCTTGTATCGTGAACGCTTCAAGCCCTCGCGCAGCTTTTGCCTGAATTCGGTCCGTTCATTCTCTGACATATTATAATCACCAGTCATCATCTAATACTTCATCTTGCATATCATCTTTAATGCTATCTAATATACTCATGGCATATTCGGAAAATTTTTTCATGTGAATTTCTCCTTTTATCACTTTAGTAAAAGGATAGAACTCACTTGTTCGAACTTTAAAATTGCCCCATTGTACTTCGTTCAGCGATATAGTAACTCTAATTCTATTATCCTTTATTTCTATTCGATAGGTGTATCTCTCTGAAGAGTTCATCCAGCGATTTATGTGGAATGCAGGAGATTGCTCTATCATAATGTAGGCATCCCTATAATATTTAACATTGCTGTTGCTGGCCTTTTCCCCTAACCGTTCAAGCCTCCTACTTATATAGTCCTTTACCATTTGAGTAAGTTCTTCTTTACTTATATTGGGGAACTCAATGACCCTTTGGATATATATATCAGTCCCATCTACTGTATATATTCCCTTATATTCCTCTTTGAATTCTTTTATCCTCTTCTCTGTCTTGGGGTCGCATGCGTGGAGTCTGATAGGAATGACCGCAGCAAGTAGGATTAAGAATAATGTTTTAGTGATTCGCATACTTGAGCTGTAAGACATTAATACCTAAACTCCCCGAACTCGCTCCGTATAATCAGCTCCCGCTTGTCGCCCTCCTCGATGCGCCCGATGACCTGCGCGTCGATGTTGAAGCTCTTGCTGATGGCGATGACCTCCTCGGCGTGCTCCGGCGAGAGGTAGACTTCGAGGCGATGGCCCATGTTGAACACCTTGTACATCTCGTCCCACTCCGTGCCGCTCTGTTCCTTGATGGTGCGGAACAACGGGGGTATCGGGAAGAGGTTGTCCTTGACGACGCGGCAACGGTCGTCCACGAAGTGCAGCACCTTGGTCTGCGCGCCGCCCGAACAGTGCACCATGCCGTGAATCTCCGGGCGCAAGGCGTCCAGCAGCTTCTTCACCACCGGGGCATAAGTGCGGGTCGGGGAGAGCACCAGCTTGCCCGCGTCGATGGGACTGCCCTCCACGGCGTCCGTCAGATGCAGCGCGCCGCTGTACACCAGTTCCTGGGGCACGGCGTGGTCGTAGCTCTCCGGGTATTTCTCCGCCAGATACTTGGCGAAGACGTCATGCCTTGCTGAGGTCAGCCCGTTGCTGCCCATGCCGCCGTTGTACTCCTTCTCGTAGGTGGCCTGGCCATAAGAGGCGAGGCCCACGATGACGTCGCCCGGGCGGATGTTGGCGTTGTCTATCACGTCGCTGCGCTTCATGCGGCAGGTCACGGTCGAGTCCACGATGATGGTGCGCACCAGGTCGCCCACGTCGGCCGTCTCGCCGCCCGTGGCATAGACGCCCACGCCCATCTCACGCAGTTCGGCCAGCAGTTCGTCCGTGCCGTTGATGATGGCGGAGATGACCTCGCCCGGCACTAGCAGCTTGTTGCGCCCGATGGTGCTGGACACGAGGATATTGTCCACCGCGCCCACGCAAAGCAGGTCGTCAATGTTCATGATCAAGGCGTCCTGCGCGATGCCCTTCCACACGCTGAGGTCTCCCGTCTCCTTCCAGTAGAGGTAGGCCAGCGAGGACTTGGTGCCCGCGCCGTCGGCGTGCATGATGTTGCAATACTCCGGGTCTCCGCCCAGTATGTCGGGGATAATCTTGCAGAAAGCCCGCGGGAAGATGCCCTTGTCGATGTTCTTGATGGCGTTGTGAACGTCTTCTTTCGATGCGCTTACGCCGCGCATCATGTATCGTTGGTTGCTCATAACTGATAAGTTTTTAGTTCTATATTAATAAATTATGTGGTCAGACGGCCAAATCCAATGGCAGGTCGCTGATGTCTTTCAGCCGTTTCCCTTGTATAAGGATGTTTAATAGTTCGATGGAATCTTCTGCCTGCGCATCGTTGACGGCTTCAATCAGTTCGTACAAGGCAAAGTGATAGAGGCAGTCAATGTCTCCTGTCCCCATGGCCAGGGAGGCTAAGCGTGCCGGCATGGGTTCTCCTGTCACGACCACGATGTGCGGCAGCCGTCCCTTGCGGTTGCGGATGAGTCCCAATGCTTCCGTGCGGCTGTTTTGCGCCCGGTCGCTGCGCATGGTCCATTTGGCAGAGATGGAAGCATGGAGGATGGGCAACCCGCCGTTGCTCTTGCGGAGGTCTGCCAGCCGGGCTATGTCATTGTCCACAACAAGCGAGGCGGCATTGATGGCCTCGTCCGTTTCTGTTTCCCGATAAATGACCACGTCCGGTGCCACCATGTAGTCGTTGCCCATGCTTGCGGCCAGCCGTGCATCGCTTTTGGTCAGTTGGTTCAGGTATTCCAAGTGCTCGTATTGTGCGAAGCTGCTTGCCTTGACGGCATTGCGGTTTCCGAGTTTGACAATATGCCATTTGCCGGGGCGCAGGTTTCCCAGGTGGGGAAATGTATCGTTCAGGAAATCCATGTTTATTTGTTCGAACTTGGCGCCCGATGTCTGCCCCACGGCTTTCTCATGCACTTCCGCCATGAGCCGTTTGGCTATGCCTTGGGCAATGCGTACAGAAAGTTTGGATGAACTGTCCGCGTTGCTGGGGATGCCCTTGCCGTCCATGGTCAATACGCCGTTAGACAGCAGCTCTTGATGATACTTCTTTCTTGCTTCTGCTATGAGTGCATTGTTCATAATCCAATACTTTTTTGATTTGCAAACCAATGTTCATGGCCACGGGTGGCGGGAAGGCGTTGCCTATCATGCGGCAAGCGGTCGTTTTCCTTTTCCCGAAATCCCAGTCGTCCGGAAAGCCTTGCAGGCGTGCCAGCATCCGTGGGGTAAGCCTCGGCATGCCTTCAAAATCCGGGGCGGGGGCTTCGTTGGCCACGCCCCTTCCGTCCACTCCCAGTTCGGCCCATGCCTTTCTGGCCCGCGTGGGCCCCAAGTCCGGGCCCCCATGCTTTTTGCTTCCGCCCACGAGGGTGGGGGCTATCCTGTCTGCTTTCTGTTTCCATTCAGCAGCTTGTTCCCAACCGTTGGCAGCCATCAGGTCGAAGAGCGTTTCGCCCACCGTGGGTGTTTTCTCCGGTTGTTTGCCGGGGAAGGTGAAGATGTCTGTCAGGTCTTTCCGGAGGCCGACGATGACCACCCGTGGACGCAGCTGAGGCACGCCATAATCGGAAGCATTCAGCAATTGGATGTGCGGGCGGTATCCCAAATGCTCCAGCCTTTCCAGTATGCCCTTCCTGTACGCATCGAACTTGGGGTCCAACAACCCGCGGACATTTTCTATCATCACCGCCCTTGGATTGATTTCATGCACCAGCCGGAGCATTTGCGGGAACAGGTCGCGTTCATCGTCTGCCCCCAGCTGCTTGCCAGCCACACTGAACGGGGGGCAAGGCACTCCGCCTGCCAGCAGGTCTATCTGTCCCCGGTAGGGCTTTCCATCGAAGTGATGGACATCCAGGCATTGTATGTCCCATTGCGGGCGGTTGCGCTTCAGGCATTCGCAATAGTCTTTTTCGTATTCCACCAATGTCGTATGGCAGAAACCTGCCATTTCAAGTCCCAAAGCTTGTCCGCCGGCACCGGCACATATCTCAATGGAATGGTATCTTTTTGCCAATGAATTATCTTTATCGTAAATCAATATCTTTTCCCCGGACGCGTTGCCTGCCGCGAACGGCAGCAGGCAATCATCCTCCACCAGGTCCACCGTCCGCTTCAGCAGCTTGCCCAGGGCGGTGGCGATGCGCGAGATGGTCAGCAACGTCACGCGCTCGCCCTCGGCGTATTGCACCAGGATGTCGATGTCGCTCCCCGGCTGCTCCTCGCCCCGCGAGCACGAGCCGAACAGCCAGGCCCGCTTGACAGGCTGGCCCGACAAGTAGGACTGGATCTTGGGGATGAGGAGGCGGATTTCGTTGCTAATCATGCTTCTTGTTCGTTAAGGGATTACTTACGTTTGCAAAGGTAGCGATAATTCTTCATTCTTCACTCTTCCTTCTTCATTTCTTGCAAGTTTCCCCATTCCGTCAGCGTGATGCCCTCCGTCAGCGGGCGGCGCATCTGCTTTCCCCGGCCTTGCCGCTCGGGCAGGAACTGCACGCGCACGGCCTTGATTTGCTTGCGGTCCACCTCGTCCGGCGAATCCACGCCGCGCCCGGCGCAGGACAGCTTGAAGTGGAAGGAGCCCAGCCCGTCGATGTGCACCGGGCGCCCCTCGTCCATGAACTGCGCCATCACCGTGGGCAGGCAGGTCAGGACCAAGTGGACATCGCCCGGCGAGGCGGTGCTCATGCGGGCGATGCGGGCGGCCACGTCCTTGGTGGTGGCGGGGTGGCGCGTGAAGGTCACGGCGCGGGGAAACCACTTGAACTTGTCTCCAATCTTCAGTCGGCATTTCTTGAAAAACATAATCTTCTCTTTTATAGTTGGTTAATACGTACTGAGGCTTCCCGATGACCGTCCCCGCAGGAGGAAGAGGCGGCCTTGTCTCTGCCAAGAGGCGGTCTTTGTACTGGCATAAGCATACGAAAAAGCCTTTTTCGTTGCAAATATAAGCCTTTTTCGTCAGACTAACAAGCCTTTTTGGTAGAATGAATAAGCCTTTTTAGTAAAATAAACAAGCCTTTTTAGCGGGCTTTTCCTACTGGCACGACATCCTCTTCCCAGTGCCTTGGCCGCCTCTTGCCGCTTTGCCGGGGAATGCGTACCTTTGTGCCGGTTAAACGATAAATAGACTGGCGGAAAAATGCGGCCGGGCGAGAACAATAAAGGGGAAAACTTTGTTTCTTTGAGTAAAAAGGCATATATTTGCGTTATTAACCTTTTAATGACTTATAGTGATGAAAAACTGTAGAACTTTTAGTGTCCTCTTGGGGCTTTTCTGTCTGGCGTTCAACGTAGTGCTGGGCAGTTGCGAGAACGATGACTCTCCGATGCTGACCAACAGCTTCCTGCTGACAGAGCACGAATTTAGCAACACCACGCAGTCCAACCTCACCGTCACATGGAATGGCGCCGACACCTTGCTGCGCGCGCAGTTCCGTCCTTGGCCGGAAGATACCTCCCGGCTGGAGCTGGCCCTGTTGGTGGAATGGAGCATCAACGAGAGCTTCTATCCTCTGGGCGTTCTCCTGCCTACGTTGGTGGTAGATCCGGTGCCCGGCGAGGGACAGGTGACTTTCGAAGGCGAGAAAACCGAGCTGGGGCACAACTTGGCTGTGCAGGGAGTTTACGACGAGGAGGCCGACCACCTGGACCTGACGGTTGTTTCGCAGATGACCGCACCCGAATGGGCCGGCCGTGAATACACGTTCCGCTTCGGCCCCGGAAGCCTGAAGCTGAAGCATACTTCGCCCCACAATCCCGACGACGTGGCTTTTGCTGGGGAAATGCTGGACATCATCGGCGAACAACTGGGCCGGGCCTACGAGGAAATGAAGTTCGTCTTTCGCGGCGACTATACTTACGACTGGCTGCTGAAGCCCGTGGGCGGCGACTACCAATGCCTCTCCTCCTCCAAATACTGGCTGAGCATAGAACGCGAAAACACCCTGATGCTGCTCATGGCCTACGGGAAGGAAGGTGCCGCTCCCACCTCGCATGCAGCTATGGATAACGTGTATGATGCTTTTACCGGCGGTCACGACGTAGTGGCATTCTTTGAAGCTTGTAGCAATGCTGGCCATCTGTCCGCCAACTATACTTTCTCCACCGACGGGCAACTCACCTTGAGCGTCAATCCCTATACACTCTCTGCCTTGGCCGAACTGGCATACCAAGTGGCTCAGATAGACGGTGTGCTGACGGAGGCGCAACTGGAGCGGTTCAGGCGCTTCGTGGAAATATTCAGTTGTGAGAACACAAATGGCAATTACGACGACTACACGGCGGACTTCCGCGTGCTGCACACCTCGTCCGAAGCACGCGACATCTGAAAACTTTTGCCTAACTTTGCGCCACGTAAAACAATAGGAAATTGACTGACTGATTATGAAAGTACTCTTAGTGAACGGCAGCCCTCACCACGAGGGCTGCACCTATACGGCATTGGAAGAGGTGGCCTCGATGCTGCGCGAGGCGGGTGTGGAGACGGAAATCGTGTGGTTGGGCGTGCATCCCCTGGCCGGGTGCATCGGTTGCGGCAGTTGCGCCAAGGAGAAGCGGTGTTTCCGCGATGATATTGTGAATGAGTTCCTGGACAAGGCGGCCGAGGCAGACGGCTTCGTGTTCGGCTCGCCCGTACACTATGCGGCGGCCAGCGGGACCATCACCTCGTTTCTCGACCGCGCCTTCTATGCGGGCAACCGCCGGGGCGTCTTTGCCGGCAAGCCCGGGGCAGTGGTGGCCAGTTGCCGCCGGGGTGGTGCTTCCGCCGCCTTCGACCAACTGAACAAATACCTGACCATCAGTTCGATGCCCGTCGTCTCGTCGCAATACTGGAACCAGGTGCACGGCAACACGCCCGACGAAGTGCGCCAGGATTTGGAGGGCATGCAGACGATGCGCACGCTGGGTCGCAACATGGCGTGGCTCTTGCGTTGCATCGAGGCGGGCCGTCGGGCGGGGATTGACTTCCCGCAGGCGGAGCCGGGGGTAAGGACGAACTTCATCCGTTGAGGCACAAAAAAAGAACCGGAAGTGTCCGATGGGGCTTCCGGTTCTTTTTGTTTATTGACAATGGGGTCAGTTGGCGTGGCGGCGTTCTTTGTTTTTATCTTGTAAATAGAAGAACAGCCCTCCGCTCATGGCGATGAGGGATACAAAGATGCACATGATGATAAATACAGTGTCGTTTGCCATAATTAGTCCTCCTTCTTTTTACTATCCCGTACCAGCCATAGTCCCCAGCCGAGGGTTATCAAGACGGCCACCAAGGCACTGATGACCATCCAAGGATTCTGTAATCCACTGAATACGGCTGAGAGCAATATGGCCGTGGTAATGTACTTGGCGATATCCATCAGCCATTTGCCTAATTCCTTTCTCATAGCGCAAAGATACAGCTATTTATCGGAATATCAAATGCATTACCCTTAAAACTCCACCGTTGGCGCCGTCTCTGCCCCGGCCTGTGCCTCGAAGTAGGCGCGCTTCTCGAAGCCGAACAGCCCGGCCAGGATGTTCTTGGGGAAGCGGCGGATGGCGGTGTTGAACTCCTTCGCGGCGTCGTTGAAGTTCTTGCGCGCCACGTTGATGCGGTTTTCCGTGCCCTCCAGTTGGGCTTGCAGCTCCAGGAAGTTCTGGTTGGCCTTCAGGTCGGGATAGTTTTCGGTGATGGCCAGCAGCTTGCCCAGGGCGGTGGCCAGTTGGCCTTGCGCGGCCTGGTATTCGGCCAGCTTCTCGGGCGTCAGGTCGGCGGGGTCCACCTTGATTTGCGTGGCTTTGCTGCGGGCTTCCACCACGCCCTCCAGCGTCTCCTGCTCGTGGGTGGCATAGCCCTTGACGGTGTTCACGAGGTTGGGGATGAGGTCGGCGCGGCGCTGGTACTGCGTCTCCACGTTGGCCCATTGGTTGCTGACTCCTTCGTCCATGCCGACGAGGCTGTTGTAACCCGTCACGGCCCAGACGGCCAGCACGGCGATGACTACGATGATGATGATGGTTGTTGTCTTCTTCATAAGGTTTTGTTTATTAGTTGTTTCAATATCTTTGCCAAAGTTTTTGGATTACGCCGGGTATCCCACACGTATGCAATGAGAATGCAGTCTTCTTTTATCGCATAAAGTATTTTATGGTGATGTTTGATGACATACCTAAAGGGGGTAGTCTTCCCGTTTTGCTCATGGACACTTCCCATGGCAGGAAAGATGAGCAAGTAACGTGTTTCTTGGCGGATTTCAGTGATGATCCGTTGAGCCACGGTTTCATTGGCTTGGTTCATATAGAAGTTATACACTTCTTCCAAGCTGCTTATGGCTAATGGGGACCATTTGATTACCATGTCCGTATCACTTTATCAAGTTCTTCATCGGTGATGCACAGTCCTGCTTTATACTGTCGTTCCACTGTTTCTGCCAATTCTTGGAATAGTTGAGTGGGAAACTCATCACAGGATGAATCGTTCTCCTCACGACGTATGATGCTGCAAGCCTCGGCAAGTCTTTGCAAGGCTTCTTCCGTGTTGAAATGGTCTATGATTTCCCGTATTAGGATCATCTTGTGGCTGTCCAATTCTGCTGTTGTCATATCGCTGTCGTTCTATAATTCTTTGCAAATGTAGTCATTATGGCTGAAAGGGAAAGGATTCCGGCTCTTAAATCTTCTTTAGAAGCGCGAGCCTGCCCCGCCTCCTCCGCCGCTTCCTCCGCCGAAGCTGCCTCCGAATCCGCCACCGCCGAATCCGCCTCCGAACCCTCCGCCGAAGATGACGGGACCACCCCAGCCGCCTCCGCGGCCGCGGTTGTTGTCACTGCCGTGGCGTTCACGCCGCTTGACCACGTGGCCGCAGTTGCGGCAGACGTAGGTCACTTCCTCCGTTTCCACGCCGTTATGGAAGGAGAGGGTACGACTGGCGGCACGCTTCAGGGTATGCTTCTTGCAGTGGGGGCAACGGCTCTTGCGCCGGGCGGCCGCCATCGTGATGGCAATGCCGCAGAGGACGAAAATGAAAAGAAGTCCAATGGCCACGCCTGCACCACCCCCATCCGAGGCTCCCGGCGTGTCGTTCTCCATCGAGCCGTCCAGCCGGGCGCAGGTGGCACGGACGCCGGCCACCATGCCTTCGCTCCAACGCTCATCCTTCAGGTAGGGAATCATCGCTTGCGTCTGGATGCGCTTGCAGATGGCATCGGGCAGCACGCCCTCCAGGCCGTAGCCCGTGTAGAACTGGATGCACCGTTGGTCGGTGACGAGGAGGATGACCAAACCGTTGTCCTTCCCCTTCTTGCCCACGCCCCACGAGTTGAGCAGTTCGTGGCAGAAGTCGAAGCACGTGGCCTCGCCGATGCTGGGCACCACGGCCACCACGGTTTCGATGCCCGTCTGCTGTTCCAGGCGGTAAAGCATGCGGTCGACGCTGTCCGTGGCGGCGGGGCTGATGATGCCCGCGGGGTCGCACAGATAGCGGTATTTGTTCTGGATATGCACCTTGGGCAGGTTGTCGGGCGTATAGATGGTTTGCTGTGCCCGCACGCAGAAAGGCAGGCACAGCCACAGGATGAGAAGGGGAATGATTCGTTTCATGCAGTCTCTTCTTGATGTTTCGGCGGCTAAGATACGGCTTTTGCGGGAGTTATCGGATATATTTGTCCACAAAATTCTTTACCCGCCGCGTATATTCCTCTTTATTCTCCTTATAAGACACGGCGTGTTCGGCTTCGGGCACCAGCCACAGCTCTTTCGGTCCGGGCTTGGCCTCGTAGAGCGGATGTACCATCCACGTGGGTACAAAGGTGTCGGCATCGCCGTGGATGAAGAGCATGGGCAGGGTGCATTGCCTGACCTGTTCCAAGGCAGATGCCTCACGGAAATTCCAACCGTATCGCCATTGGCAGAACAGGGAGGCGATGTCGAGCAAAGGGAAGGCGGGCAGGCCAAACCGGTTCTTCAGTTCTCCTGCAAACTCATCCCATACGGAGGTATAGCCGCAGTCTTCCACGAAGCATTTGGGGGGCTGGACGTTCATCTGCTTCACCTCTCCGCTGAACATCATTGTAGTGGCTGCACCCATCGAGATGCCGTGTACCACGGTTCGTATGCTGTCGCCAAAGAGTTGACGCGCCTCATTGGCCCATCGTTGTATGTCCAGCCGGTCGAGCCATCCCATCTGGACGGCATCTCCCTCGCTCAGACCGTGGGCGTGGAGGTCGGGCAGCAGGATGTTGTAGCCCAGCTGGCGGCTGTACAGGTAGCCGATGGGCATCATGCGGATGGCATTGTCGGTATAACCGTGAATGATGAGGGCGGTGCGCCGCGTGGGACGTGCGGCAGGAACGTAGAAGGCATGGAGGCGTTCGCCCCGTTCATTTTCTATATAGGTTTCTTTCAGGGCATCAACCGTGCGCAGGCTGTCCAGCCACGGGCCGAGTTCGGGATAGTCGTGACGCATCTGCTCCCACGAACCGTTGATGTTACGGCTGCGGGTGGTCAGTTCGCCGGGCTTCAGGGCGTAGTCAACCATGAAGTAGCCTGCGGCAAACAGCAC
>CASEYC010000124.1 GCA_949292025.1 uncultured Bacteroides sp.
GGAACCGTGAACGCCTGATGAAGAAAATCCATGTCCTGCCGGGACAGATAGACGATGCCGTCGCCCAGGAGAAATCATCGGAAAACAATGGGGAAGTCGAGTTTACACCGGCCATGCTGACCGAAATGGCGGGAGAACTGCAAGCGCAAGGGTGTCGGCGTTTACGGCATCCCCACTTCCGGGGGAAGGCAGAAGCTGAAGTTCATTGACGAGGGGAACGTCTACCGCCTGATAGCCGGAAGCCGGCTGCCGGCGGCGGAGAAGTTCGAAAGCTGGGTATTTGACGACCTGGTGCCGCGCACCCTTAGGGACGGCGGGTACCTGCTGGCAAAAGAAGGGGAAAGCGACGCGCAGCTGCTTTCACGCGCCCTGCTGCTGGCGGAGGAGCGGATAAAGGAACGCGACAGGCACATCTCCCGGCTGAAAGAGGAGAACGCGCTGTCGGCCTTGAAACTGGAACGGCAGGCTCCCAAAGTACGCTATTTTGATGAAGTGCTCCGTTCCAAGAGCACGTACACCGCCACGCAGATTGCCAAGGAACTGGGCATGAGCGGGCGCGAACTGAACAACCGCCTGCGGATGCTCGGCGTGCAGTTCCGGCAGTCAGGCACGTGGCTGCTCACCGCACCCTACCAGAAGGAGGGCTTTACGCTGACCCACACGCACCTTTGGCAAAGCCGCGACGGGGAGTCCGGGACGGCCATGCACACGGTATGGACGGAACGCGGACGGCTGTTCATCCACAGGATATTGGGAGGCGGTGCCGGCTAATTGGGCGAAGCGTATAGACCTGATATTGGAAGCCGGAGGTGATGCCGTGTTGGACAATGCCGGACGCATTACGGCTGAGTTTGCCAAGCAATTCGCCGAAGCTGAATTTAAAAAGTATCGCGTCATTCAGGACAAAAACTTTTCTTCCGACTTCGACCGGTTCATTGATAACACCTCTTTGCCGCTTGATTTTCCAACGGAGGACGAGTAAAATCCCAATCACAGGGAAAACGCAACGGCTTATAGGGAAAAATCTTCACGATGCTATTTTAGGTTATCATTTAACATTGATATTTTCCTTATTTTTCTTTTGTTATTTTCGGCGAAAAACCGTACTTTTTCAACATAGAGCTGCGGTTGCTTATGAATGCTTATTTTCGGATTTGCAGGATATTGGCAACACGTACACGCAAGTCGCTGATAGAGATAATGTCTTGTATTTGAGGAGATTGAAATAAATCAAAATTCTACAGATAAAAATTTTAAAAAGCGTGCCATCCTTTAGGGCAGCACGCTTTTTTTAATTTTCATTCTCCAAACAACCTCCCGTAATCTCTCACCGCAGCAGGCTTCGCCCAATTTTCCGGGATGAATTTCCACCGCTCAAGGCTTTCGGGAGTAATGACTTTTCGTTGTTCGATATATTGCATCAGGTAATAGCGCAAATCTTTATCGGTGGAGAAAAGAATGCGGTCTTTCAACTCTTCTTGGGGAATACCCGCACCCTTGGTCAGCAATTCTCCGCCGCCATTGCCACGATAGGAATTGACCGCAACCTTGTAGGTTTTGTTCTCATCAAAAGGGGTACCGTCGGCCATGCTGAGGATGGTGACTTTCTGATCTGCCGGACGGGTGACGTCAACTGTATAGATGATGCCGGCTGCCGAATCGAAATTGTAACTGGGGTGTTGGAAGAATGTCCGTTCTTCTGCGCCCGTACTTGAGGATTCGCGCAACAATAGCAACGGGTCGCTTGGCGCACGCATCTGATTGGTCCACAAGGCATACGACATCTCCAGCGCGCCACGGATTTCCTTGCCCGTGAGTGACATGGTGTAAAGCATGTTCTCGTACTTGTAGAGGTTGAACATATCACTGACGTACACATCGCCCGCATCAATTTGCGCATCGAAAGACAAGGGAGCCGCCAACGAGATTTCCGCCTTCCCTATCTCCAGTTGCAGGCGGTGTATCAAGTCCACGAATGCAGACGAGCCGAAGTAAGCGGGACGCGTGGAAATGGGTTGGGTGAAACGGCCTATCTTCTTGGAAACAAAAGCCTGGATGGCGTCATACTGCGTTGCAAAATGGCGCATGAATTCCGCGCTTGGCTCCAATGCCCCCACATCCGTCAAGCGGCCTTCCACGCGTTTATCCGTCACCTTGCCTCCCTGCAATGTCAGGGTGATTTCCACATCGCCGACAGTGACCGCATTGTTGGCCGGATTCACCACCCAGACTGAGTCTCCATCCACATTGGCCACCTTGAAGCAAGCACGGGCGTGGTCGTGGCCAGCCAACACCACATCAAAGCCCGGCACCCGGCAGGCGACTTCCACCGAAGCATTGTCCCGGTATTTGCCACCCATCAGCACCGCCTTCTTCCCGGCATGAAAGAGGCCGATGACTACATCCGGCTTCTCCTGTTCTTGGATGACAGGCATCCACCGGCGTGCCGTTTCCTCCATGTCCTCAAATCGAAGTCCCGGCCATAGGTTTTCAGAGAGCCACATCGGGATGGCCGGGGTTATCATGCCCAATACGACAATCTTCACCCCCTCGCGCTCCAAGGTTATATAGGGTTTGCAATGCGGTTGTCCGGTGGCCGCATCCAGGATATTGGCTCCCAATACAGGGAAATGGCAATCGCCCGCCCAACGGTCAAAAACGGCACGTCCGGTCTCTATGTCATGGTTGCCCATATTGCCTGCGTCATACTTCATGAAATTCAGCATCTCGGCAGTCAGGTGGGGAGACTCCGTGTCTATATAATTGTAATAATAAGCCGACGGCTGTCCCTGGAGGATGTCGCCGTTATCCAGCAGAATCAGGTTGTCCCCATACTTCTGCCTTTCTTGCTGCACCCAGGCATATACCCGTGCCAAACTGCCCGAAGCGGGTTGACGCCGGATGAAATCGTAGGGATAGAAATTGCCATGCACATCCGAAGTTTCCACAATCTTCAGCCTTACCACCTTCTCCTGCGCCTCCAACACGCTCCAAAAGAGAACTTGGAGCAAGGCCAGGGTCAATAATTTCCTAACAGACAAGTACATAAATCTAAACTATGATAATCAAAGCCAATCTACGTCTTTCAGCCGGGGATGGTGTTTGTCTTTTTCGCTCAATATCACCTTGTCGGCAGGGATTTTCCAGTCAATCCCCAAATCCGGGTCATCCCAAGCCACTGCCCCCTCGCTGGCGGGCGCATAGAAATCATCGCATTTGTATTGGAAGACGACTTCCTCGCTCAGCACGCTGAATCCGTGGAGAAAGCCTTTCGGGATGAAGAACTGGCGGTGATTCTCCCCGGTCAATTCCACAGCGACGTGTTGCCCGAATGTAGGAGAACCTTTGCGCACATCAACAACCACATCCAACACGGCTCCCTTCACCACCCTCACCAATTTGCTTTGCGTGTAGGGCGGCTTCTGGATGTGCAAACCGCGCACCACCCCGTATGTGGATTTGCTCTCATTGTCCTGCACAAACACCGTCTTGCCCACCTTCTCCTCAAACTCGCGCTGGTTGAACGACTCGAAGAAATATCCCCGCGCATCTTCAAACAAACGCGGCTCCAATATGAACACGCCTTCTATGGCTGTCTTTATCACATTCATTTTACACCTATTTTAGATTAAGAATATGCAAAATTACAAGGATATTTTAGCTTTCAAAAATGCAGGAGTGTTAAAAGGCGTTATCTCGGCGAAACAAAGACAACGTCTCCGCCAAGGAATGACAAGGTCTCTGCGAACTTTTTCCTACCTTTGTGTCCCGAAGAACATTCTAACCAACAAGAAACATTCATGAAGCAAACATTCAGCCAACTGATAGCCGCCGCGCTCGGCCTCACGGAAAGACAGGTGGGGCACACCATCGAATTGCTGGAAGATGGAGCCACCGTCCCTTTCATCAGCCGCTACCGCAAAGAGCGGACAGGCGGATTGGACGAGGTGCAGATTGAGGCCATCCAGACACAAAACGAGAAGCTGAAAGAAACCGCCAAGCGCAAGGAAACCATCCTGAACACCATAAACGAACAAGGCAAACTGACCCCGGAGTTGCAACAGCGCATCGAAGAGACTTGGGACAGCACCCAGTTGGAAGACATCTACCTGCCTTTCAAGCCTAAACGGAAAACCCGTGCGGAAGCTGCCCGTCAAAAGGGATTGGAGCCACTGGCCACCCTACTGATGCTGCAACGGGAAGCGCATCCCGAACAAGCCGCCACACGTTATGTGAAGGGAGAAGTGAAAGACATTGAGGATGCCCTGAAAGGTGCGCGGGACATCATTGCCGAACAAGTCAGCGAAGACGAACGGGCGCGCAACACCCTGCGCAACGCCTTTGCCCGGCAAGCTATTCTGACAGCCAAGGTAGTGAAAGGGAAAGAAGCGGATGCCGCCAAATACCGGGATTACTTTGACTTCACCCAACCCTTGAAGCGGTGCAGCTCGCACCAACTGCTGGCCATCCGGCGCGCAGAAGCCGAAGGCTTGCTGAAAGTATCCATCAATCCCGACGACGAAGAATGCGTGGACAGGCTGGAGCACAGGTTTGTGCGAAACGCCAACGCTTGTGGGCAACAAGTGAAAGAGGCGGTGCAGGATGCCTACAAGCGGCTGCTGAAGCCCTCCATCGAAACCGAATTTGCCGCGCAAAGCAAGGAAAAAGCCGATGACGAAGCCATCCGCGTCTTTGCCGGAAATCTCCGCCAACTGCTGCTGGCTCCCCCATTGGGACGGAAGCGGGTGATGGGCATCGACCCGGGTTTCCGCACCGGATGCAAGGTGGTGTGCCTGGACGAACAGGGCAACCTGTTGCACAACGAAAACATCTATCCGCATCCACCCGTCAGCAAGGCGAAGGAAGCCTCCGGGAAAATCCAGCAAATGATAGAGACCTACCGGATAGACGCCATAGCCATCGGCAACGGGACGGCAGGAAGGGAAACCGAAGATTTCCTGAAAAGGCAGACTTTCCGTCGCGACATTCAGGTGTTTGTCGTCAGCGAGCAAGGAGCGTCCGTCTATTCGGCTTCGAAAATCGCCCGCGATGAGTTTCCCGAATACGACGTCACGGTGCGGGGCGCGGTATCCATCGGACGCCGCCTGATGGATCCGCTGGCCGAGCTGGTGAAGATTGACCCGAAATCCATCGGCGTTGGCCAATACCAGCACGACGTTGACCAAACCAAACTGAAGAAATCACTGGATCAAACCGTGGAAAGTTGCGTGAACCTCGTGGGCGTGAACGTCAACACGGCAGGCGTGCCTCTGCTGACCTACATTTCCGGCGTGGGGCCTCAACTGGCACAAAACATCGTGAACTACCGCACGGAGAACGGCCCTTTCACCTCCCGGAAAGAACTGATGAAAGTGCCCCGCATGGGTGCCAAAGCTTTTGAGCAATGCGCCGGCTTCCTGCGCATCCCCCAAGCTGGAAATCCGTTGGACAACACAGCCGTACACCCGGAGAGCTACCCCGTGGTCGAACAGATGGCGCATGACTTGGATTGTACGGTCCCCCAACTGATAGCGGACAAAGAGCTCAGGAAACAGATTGACCTGAAACGCTACGTCACCCCCACCGTGGGTATGCCCACCCTGACAGACATCCTGGCAGAGCTGGACAAGCCTGGCAGAGATCCGCGAGGCCCCATCCAAGTGTTTGAGTTCGACCCGAACATCCGCACCATCGAAGACCTGCGCGAAGGCATGGAGCTACCGGGAATCGTGACCAACATCACGGACTTCGGCGCCTTTGTGGACATCGGCATCAAGCAAAACGGCCTGATACACCGCTCGCAACTGGCGGAGCGTTTCGTATCCGACCCCAACGAGGTGGTTGCCATCCACCAGCATATCCGCGTGCGGGTCATCGGCATCGACTTGGAGCGGAAAAGAATCCAATTGAAAAAGATAGAAAATTAACGTATAAATGAATAGCCCAATGAAACGATATCAACTACTGGCTTTGGCGATTGCCTTATGCATGGCGCTGCCTTGCCTTGCCCAGAAGACTAAAAAACTCTACGTGCCCAAAGCCGGGACGATGGTGGAGCTGCTCACCGAAGAAGAAGCCAACGAAATCACCCATCTCCGCCTGATGGGGAAACTGAACGCCGTGGACTTCCGCCACCTGCGCGACGAGTTCAAGCAACTGCGCTCCTTGGATATTTCCCAAGCCTCCATCTCCCTATACGCCGGTAAGAACGGCACTTGGAAAGGCTTCCACATCTATCCGGCCAACACCCTGCCCGCTTTCGCCTTCTGCAAGCAAAGGGACGACTATGCGTACGTCGGCAAAGAAACCCTGAGACGCGTCATCCTGCCGCCCGGCTTGAAAGAAATAGGCAAAGCGGCTTTCAAGGGTTGCGACAAACTGGGCATTTGCCAAATACGCGAGAACAATGCCCCTTATCTGCAAGACGAAGCCTTGGCAGACAGCATCACGGCCATCTTCGTGCCCGAAGGCAGCAGCAATGCCTACCGCAGTCGGAAAGAATGGAAGACCTTTGCCTTCGTGGAGGGAGAACCAACTGCGGTCAGGGTGCAAATCAGCCGCATGGGCAGCCTGGCCAGCGAACTGATACAAATGGGGGAGCAGCCCAATGCCATCAATTTCCTGACCGTGGAAGGCAAACTGGACGAAGCGGACTTCACCCTTATCCGCGACTATATGCCCAATCTGGTTTATATAGACATGAAAAACAGCAATGCCACGGCCATACCTGAATATACTTTCACCCAAAAGAAATTCCTGCTGAAAGTATTGTTGCCCAAAGGTTTGGAAAGCATTGGACAGCGTGCCTTCAGCGGTTGCACACGCTTGTGCGGCACGTTGGAGCTTCCTACCACCCTGACAGCCATTGAGTTCGGCGCCTTCATCGGATGCGACAACCTGCGCAGGGTAGTGGTCACAGGAAACAGCCTTACGACATTGGGTGACAAGCTGTTCGGAGAAGAAAAAAGCAAACTGGTTTATCCCTGACTGCAAAAGTAAAGCCGGAGGCCACTCCCTCTGAATTTTGGGGTAGCCTCCGGCTTCTGTTTATTGTTATTGGGCGGAAATTCAACGCTCCGCATACATTCGCTCGCGCAGCGTCTTGATGTGGTCGGACGAGATATAATCGTCATACTCCATGATCTTGTCGATGATGCCGTTGGGGGTCAGTTCGATGACACGGTTGGCCACGGTTTGGATGAACTCGTGGTCGTGCGATGCGAACAGGATATTGCCCTTGTACGTCTTCAGGTTATTGTTGAATGCCTGGATGGACTCCAAGTCCAGGTGGTTGGTCGGCGTGTCCAGGATGAGGCAGTTGGCGTTGCGCAGCTGCATGCGGGCTATCATGCAACGCATCTTCTCGCCTCCGGACAATACGCTGGCCTTCTTCAGCACTTCCTCGCCGGAGAAGAGCATACGCCCCAGGAAACTCTTCATATATACTTCGTTGCCCTCGCCGAACTGGCTGAGCCACTCCACCAGGTTCAAGTCCGTATTGAAGAAAGCGGTGTTGTCCAGCGGCAGGTAAGCCGTGGTGATGGTGACGCCCCAGTTGTAGTGCCCGGCATCGGGCTTCATGTTGCCGTTGATGATTTCAAACAAGGCCGTCATGGCGCGCGGGTCGTGCGAGAGGAAGACAATTTTGTCGCCTTTCTCCACGTTGAAATTGACGTCGCGGAAGAGGACGGTGCCGTCTTCCAGCGTCTTGCTCAGGCCGGAGACCTCCAGTATCTGATTGCCCGGCTCGCGCTCGGGCGTAAAGATAATGCCCGGGTAGCGGCGGGACGATGGCTTGATTTCGTCCACCGTCAGCTTTTCCAGCATCTTCTTGCGGCTGGTGGTCTGCTTGCTCTTGGCCACGTTGGCGCTAAAACGGCGGATGAACTCCTCTAACTCCTTGCGCTTCTCCTCCACCTTGGCTTTCTGGTTTTGCAACTGCCTCAGGGCCAACTGGCTGGATTCATACCAGAAGCTGTAGTTGCCGGCAAAGAGGTTGATTTTGCCATAGTCGATATCCACCGTATGGGTGCAGACAGAGTCGAGGAAATGGCGGTCGTGGCTCACGACCAGCACCGTGTGCTCGAAGTTGGACAGATATTCCTCCAGCCAAGTCACCGTCTCCATGTCGAGGTCGTTGGTCGGCTCGTCCAGCAACAGGTTGTCCGGATTGCCAAAAAGGGCCTGCGCCAACATCACGCGCACCTTTTCCTTATTGTTCAGGTCGGACATCAACTGGTAGTGCTTGTCCTCCTTGATGCCCAGGCCGCTCAACAGGGTGGCGGCATCGCTCTCGGCATTCCAGCCGTCCAGCTCGGCAAACTTTTCCTCCAGCTCGGATACTTTCAGGCCGTCTTCGTCCGTAAAATCCTCTTTCGCATAGAGGGCCTCGCGCTGTTTCATGATGTCCCACAGGATGGTATGCCCCATCAGCACGGTGTCCATCACCGTGAAGGCATCCCACTTGAAGTGGTCCTGGCTCAAGACGGACAAGCGTTCGCCTGGTCCTAAAGTGATGCTGCCGGTTGTCGGCTCTAATTCTCCGGAAATCGTCTTCAGGAAGGTCGATTTGCCTGCGCCGTTGGCGCCGATGATGCCATAGCAGTTGCCACTGGTGAACTTCAGATTTACCTCTTTAAACAATACCCTTTTACCAAACTGTACCGATACGTTAGAAACTGTAATCATTCTTGGTTACTCCTAAAAAAATAAATGAATTTTGAACAGGGAATTGGGGTATATCGCCGAGCGTAAGCGGGCGTACCGCTAAGCGAGAGCAGGCGTACCGCTAAGCAAGAGCGGGCGTACCGCTGTCCGCAACCTCCCGAATCCCCCTTTGCGGGCGCAAAGATAGCGAAAATACGCGAATGAATGGCAAAAACAGGTGACAATGTGACACAAAAGCACTAACTTTGCAGTTTCTAATAAGAGATATGCCATTTTGGCAAACTTTTTGTTGGAGC
This sequence comes from uncultured Bacteroides sp., assembly GCA_949292025.1. GTDB lineage: Bacteria > Bacteroidota > Bacteroidia > Bacteroidales > Bacteroidaceae > Bacteroides. The sequence goes on from CASEYC010000124.1 coordinate 8,964, forward strand.
GAAAATACTTTCAATGCAAAATAATAACAACAACGATATGGACAAGAAAGAAAAAACGAACCTGCAGGAAGAAGAACTGAAGGTTCAGAGCGAAAGCAAAGAGGCGCAAAATCCCAATGAAAAGTCTGAGGAACAAGAGACTCCGCAGAACAAAGAGGAACAGTTGGCAGACGAGTTGAAGAAAGCCACTGAAATCATTGAAGAACAGAAAGACAAATACCTGCGTCTGTCTGCCGAATTTGACAACTACCGCAAGCGCACGATGAAGGAAAAGGCGGAACTTATCCTGAACGGCGGCGAAAAAAGCATCACCAGCATCCTCCCCGTGGTGGACGACTTGGAGCGTGCGCTGAAGAATATGGAAACTGCCACGGACGTCCAGGCGGTGAAAGAGGGCGTGGAGCTTATCTACAACAAATTCATGACCACACTGGGACAGAATGGCGTGAAAGTCATCGAAACCCAAGACCAGCCGCTCAACACCGACTTCCACGAGGCCATCGCCGTCATCCCGGCTCCGGAAGAAAGCAAGAAAGGGAAAATCTTGGATTGCGTGCAGACAGGTTACACATTGAATGACAAAGTCATCCGCCACGCGAAGGTCGTGGTAGGCGAATAAAGCGGAAAGGGCATGGAAAAAAGAGATTACTATGAAGTGCTGGGCGTTGAGAAGAACGCGACGGCAGACGAGATAAAGAAGGCGTACCGCAAGAAGGCCATCCAGTATCACCCCGACCGCAACCCGGGCGACAAGGAAGCGGAAGAAAAGTTCAAGGAAGCCGCCGAAGCCTACGACGTGTTGAGCAATCCGGACAAGCGCGCCCGCTATGACCAGTTCGGCCATGCAGGCATGAGCGGCGCGGCAGGCAACGGCGGACCATTCGGCGGATTCGGCGGAGGCATGTCCATGGACGACATCTTCTCCATGTTCGGCGACATCTTCGGCGGGCATGGCGGTTTCGGAGGATTCAGCGGATTCGGCGGCGGAGGCGGTGCCCAGCAACGCCGCTACCGAGGGTCGGACCTGCGGGTCAAGGTGAAACTGACCTTGAAAGAAATCTCCACCGGCGTGGAAAAGAAATTCAAACTGAAGAAATACGTCCCCTGTCCCCACTGCCACGGCTCCGGCGCAGAAGGCGACGGCGGCATGGAGACTTGCCCGACGTGTAAAGGTACAGGCTCCGTCATCCGCAACCAGCAGACCATCCTGGGTACGATGCAGACGCGCACCACGTGTCCCACCTGCGGCGGCGAAGGTCACATCATCAAGAACAAGTGCAAGGAATGCGGCGGCGAAGGCATCGTCTACGGCGAGGAAATCGTGACTGTGAAGATTCCCAAAGGCGTGGCAGAGGGCATGCAACTCTCCATGAGCGGCAAGGGTAATGCCGGCAAGCACAACGGCGTGCCGGGCGACCTGCTCATCCTGGTGGAAGAAGAACCGGACAAGGAACTGATTCGCGATGAAAACGACTTGATATACAACCTGCTGCTCAGCTTCCCCACTGCAGCCTTGGGCGGAACCGTGGAAATCCCGACCATCGACGGCAAGGTTAAAGTAAAGATAGAACCGGGCACCCAGCCGGGCAAGGTGCTCCGCCTGCGCAGCAAGGGTCTGCCCAGCGTGAACGGCTACGGTACAGGCGACCTGCTGGTGAATGTCAGCGTCTATGTGCCGGAAACCCTGAGCAAAGACGAAAAAAAGGCTTTGGAGGAAATGAAGGAATCGGATAACTTCCAGCCCAATACCTCTATCAAGGAGAAGATTTTCAGGAAGTTCAGGAATCTGTTTGAATAAGACTTCATAGTAAACACCCCTAAAAACAGCACAAGCGGCTTTCGCAATGATGGTTGTCGAAAGCCGCTTGTACTGTTTTCCCTATTCTCGGCACTATAAAATAACGTGAGTTCGATATAAATTAAAACATCGTGAGTTGTCCGTCTTTGACAAAACAAACGTCAATGGCGGGCTTCTTTTCAAAGAAGCAGTATGCAGCTATGGCAGAGAGCGAGTTGGCAATGAAGTTATTGAAGGAACGGTGTCTGGAGTGTTCAATCTGGGCGATGTTCTTTAACTCGTCATTGACTGTTTCAATCAAAGCACGTTTTCTCAGCAGGATTTTGTCCGCCACGCTCATCAGGGAGTTCTTCATGTTGTTCTTCACTTTGGTTATCAACTGTATGCCGTTAAGAAATAGGTTCTCGAACAGGGTTTGCCCGATATACCCCTTGTCCGCACAGAGTTTTCCTTTTATATTCTTCAGGAACTTTGTCTGTTTCAGCGGTTCACGGTCATCCACATTTCCCGGAGTAAACATGAAATTGAGGATTTCACCCTTATCGTTGATGAGCAGGTGAAGCTTAAACCCGAAGAACCATCCCATGGAGCATTTTCCACGTTCGGCGAGACCCTTAAAAGTCTTGTGAATCAATATGCGTTGGTTCCGGCATACACGCAGCGGGGTGGAATCCACAAAGCTGATACCGGTACAAGTACCCAACAGGACTTCCTTGATGAA
>CASEYC010000125.1 GCA_949292025.1 uncultured Bacteroides sp.
ATCCTGCAAATCCTAAGCTTTTCTCTACTGGATAAAACGCCTGTAAGAGAGATACTTACTGATTGCGATTACAAAAATGTCAAAGAACTAAATTATAAACAGTTGAAAATCAGCTGGGACTAAGTGCCCAGCAGTGATAGGAGACATAAAGGGGAAAACGAATAAAATAAGCATCCGCAAGCCGGAAATCGGATAAAATCACTATCTTTGTCCCTAAAATCATCGACAATGAATCCTATACAAATAAAAGACAAGCGCTTCACGGTCTCCATCCCCGAAGCGGACATCCTGAAAGAAGTGGACCGCGTGGCCGCCGAGATCAACCGCGACCTGGCGGGCAAGAACCCCTTGTTCCTGAGCGTGCTGAACGGCTCGTTCATGTTCACCGCCGACCTGATGAAGCGCATCACCATCCCCTGCGAGGTGTCGTTCGTCAAGCTGGCGTCCTACCAGGGCGTGACCTCGACGGGCAAGGTGAAGGAAGTCATCGGCATCACCGAGGACCTGACGGACCGCACCGTGGTCATCGTGGAGGACATCGTAGACACAGGCCTGACCATGCAACGCCTGCTCGAAACATTGGGCACGCGCCGCCCCAAGGAAATCCACATCGCCACGCTGCTGGTGAAGCCGGAGAAGCTGAAGGTGGACCTCAACATTGAATACGTGGCCATGCACATCCCCAACGACTTCATCGTGGGCTACGGGCTGGACTACGACGGGCTGGGGCGGAACTACAAGGACATTTATACAGTGGTTAATGATTAACCATTCGTCATTAACCATTCATCATCAACCATTAACCATTAAAACAAATGCTGAACATCGTAATTTTCGGCGCTCCCGGCTCAGGCAAGGGGACGCAAAGTGAGAGAATCGTAGCCAAGTATGGCATCAACCACATCTCGACGGGAGACGTGCTGCGTGCCGAAATCAAGAACGGCACCGAGCTGGGCAAAACCGCCAAGGGATACATCGACCAGGGCCAGTTGCTGCCGGACAACTTCATCGTGGACATGCTGGCCAGCACATTGGACGGCCTGAAGGACTCGAAAGGCGTCATCTTCGACGGATTCCCCCGCACCATCGCCCAAGCCGAGGCACTGAAGAAGATGCTGGCCGAGCGCAACCAGTCCGTCAGCATCATGCTGGACCTCGAGGTGCCGGAAGACGAACTGATGACGCGCCTCCTCCTGCGCGGACAGCAATCGGGCCGCGCCGACGACAACGAGGAGACCATCCGCAAGCGCCTCACCGTCTACCACAGCCAAACGGCTCCCCTCATCGACTGGTACAAACAGGAGGAACTGTACTGCCACATCAACGGACTGGGCGAGCTGGAGCGGATTACGGGGGATATCTGCGAGGCGATTGACAAGGTGAAATGACGGGAATCCGCGGAACTGCACTGTAAAAAGTGCAATTCCTCCGCAAAAGTGCACTGAATCCAGTGCACTTTTCGTATCTTTGCCCATTATTTTTAACAAAATACCTCAAACATACATTTATGCCAGAATCCAACTTCGTAGACTACGTGAAGATATACTGCCGCTCGGGCAAGGGCGGACGAGGCTCCACCCACATGCACCGCGCCAAGTACATGCCCAAGGGCGGACCCGACGGCGGCGACGGCGGACGGGGCGGGAACATCATCCTGCGCGGCAACCGCAACTACTGGACCCTGCTGCACCTGAAATACCAACGCCACGTGCTGGCCGGCCACGGCGAGAGCGGCTCGAAGAACCGCAGCTTCGGCAAGGACGGCGAGGACAAGATGATAGAAGTACCCTGCGGCACGGTGGCCTACAACGCCGAGACGGGCGAATACCTGTGCGACGTCACCGACCACGGCCAGGAGGTCATCCTGCTGAAAGGCGGACGCGGCGGGCTGGGCAACTGGCACTTCCGCACCGCCACGCGCCAGGCACCGCGCTTTGCCCAACCGGGCGAGCCGATGCAGGAGATGAACGTCATCCTGGAGCTGAAGCTGCTGGCCGACGTGGGTCTGGTGGGCTTCCCCAACGCGGGCAAGTCCACGCTGCTCAGCACCGTGTCGGCAGCCAAGCCGAAGATTGCCAACTATCCCTTCACCACGCTGGAGCCGAACCTGGGCATCGTGTCCTACCGCGACGGCAAGTCGTTCGTCATGGCGGACATCCCCGGCATCATCGAGGGGGCCAGCGAGGGCAAGGGCCTGGGTCTGCGCTTCCTGCGCCACATTGAGCGCAACTCGCTGTTGCTCTTCATGGTGCCTGCGGACAGCGACGACATCCGGCGGGAATATGAAATCCTGCTGAACGAACTGCGCACCTTCAATCCCGAGATGCTGGACAAGCAGCGCGTCTTGGCCATCACCAAGTGTGACATGCTGGACCAGGAACTGATGGACGAAATAGAGCCGACCCTGCCCGAAGGCATCCCGCACGTGTTCATCTCCTCCGTCAGTGGGCTGGGCATCAACGTGCTGAAGGACATCCTCTGGACGGAACTGAACAAGGAAAGCAACAAGCTGGAGGGTCACATCGAGAGCATCGCCCACCGCCCCAAGGACTTGAGCCACCTGCAAGAGGAACTGAAGGAAGAAGGCGAGGACGAGGACCTCAGCATAGAATACGTGGACGAGGACGATGTGGAAGACCTGGAAGACTTCGAATACGAAGAAGACTGGGACGACCCGGACGAGGAGGACAAGCAGTGACAAGTGACGGGCTACAAGCTATGAACAAGCAAGGAATGATGCTGGAGTACGGCCTTAACCGGTCGTGCCCCGGCATCTTCTGCTTCAGCACCACCCGCCACGGCGGCGTCAGTACGGGCAACTACGCCTCGCTGAACTGTACGCCCTACACGGGCGACGACCCGGACAGCGTGCGCCGGAACCAAGAACGCTTGCTCAATCTCCTGCCGCAACGTCCGCAGGCACTCATCATCCCCTGGCAGACGCACGGCACGCGGGTATTGGCCATCGACAGCGGCTTCCTCTCCGCCGGTGAGGAACAGCGTCATGCCCTGTTGCAAGGCGTTGATGCCCTCGTCACCGGCCTGCCCGGCATCTGCCTTTGCATCTCCACCGCCGACTGTATCCCTGTTTTATTGTATGACAAGAAGCATCAGGCCATCGCCGCCGTCCATGCCGGATGGCGCGGCACGGTGAACTTCATCATCGGCCACGCCTTGGAGCGGATGCGCATCCTTTACGGCACGGACGGGGCGGATACATTTGCCGTCATCGGCCCGGGCATCTCGCTGGATGCCTTCGAGGTGGGCGACGAGGTATATGAGGCTTTCCGCCTCGCGGGCTTCCCCATGGAGCGCATCGCCCGCAAGCAGGAGAAATGGCATCTCGACTTGTGGGAGGCCAACCGCCTGCAACTGCTGGATTTCGGCGTGCCGTCCGCAGCCATCGAGACGGCAGGCATCTGTACCTATACGCAGTGCGAAGACTTCTTCTCCGCCCGACGGCTGGGCATCAAGTCCGGACGGATGCTGACGGGAGTTATTATGAATCCTAAATGACACATCATACTTATGTTTCATCTTACCCTTTCCACCGAACTAACTTCCCGCTGCCCCGAATACCGGGGAGCGGCCGTGTATGCCGAAGTCGTAAACTCTCCCTTTAGCGAAGGCTTGTGGCAAGAGATTGACGCCTTCACCCAAGAACTGCGTGCCCGCGACACGGCGGACAGCATCAAGCAACAACCCGCCATCGCCGCCACGCGCGAGGCCTACCGCCGCCTCGGCAAGGACCCCAGCCGTTACCGTCCCTCGGCCGAGGCCCTGCGCCGCCGTCTGCTGCGCGGGCTGGAGTTGTACCGCATAGACACGCTGGTGGACCTCATCAACTTGGTTTCCCTCCGCACGGGCTACAGCATCGGCGGCTTCGACGCGGACAAGATTCAGGGCACAGACCTCTGTCTGGGCGTGGGACAAGCGGGAGAGCCGTTCGAGGGCATCGGTCGCGGCGTGCTCAACATCGAGGGATTGCCCGTGTGGCGCGATGCACAGGGAGGCATCGGCACGCCCACCAGCGACCACGAACGGACGAAGATGGATGTGGGAACACGGCATATCCTGGCCATCATCAACGGGTATGACGGGGATGAACGGCGGTTGCGCGAAGCGGCGGAGATGACGCAGGAGTTGTTAAGAAAGTATGCGGGGAGCAGGGATGAGGAGATAATGTATTTCGGATAAGGATTACTCGATGCCGTTCCGGCGGAGGATATCCAGCAGTTCGGTATCGCTGATGTTTTCCCGCTCCGACTTGTCATAGATGGTGATGAGTTTGACCTCGGTTTCCGTCTGTGCAAGAATCACGGTGTAAGTTATCACCCGGGCACCGCCACTCTTGCCTTTCCCTTTTGAGGTAATGGCCAAGCGGACTTTGCGCAAGTGATGGCCGAGGTCTGTGCCGAGGAAAGGATTAGCATACAAATCCTCAAGCAGCTGGGCATAATCCTGCTTCATTGAACGATAACGTTTGCTAAGTTTCTTCAATGCCTTGGCGAAATCGGGAGTATAAGTAATCTTACAGTTCATTGAGCAAATCTTCAGCGTTTTTAAACTCCAGCTTCCCCTCCAAGTTCAGTTTCAGTTCCTTGCACGCTTGGTCGAAGTTCGCAAGGATTTCCTCCTTGGTCATATAGGGTTCGGCTTCTTCCGCAACGGTGGAGGGGGCGGAAACGTGTTCGGCATACCCGGTCGTTTTACGCTCCTCGCGGCGCAACAGGTTGCGCACCTTCTTCAGTATGTCCATATTGTCCACACGCAACACATCGCGTATCAACTCATTCTGCAAGGATTCCAAAGTCAATGTTGCCATATATCCATTCTGTTATAAACCACGGACAAAGATAAGCCAAAGTAATGTTTTGTCCAAGCCATGGCATAAAAAATGCGCGTCCCCGCACTAACTATGCAAACCTTTCACTACCTTTGCGGAAAATAGCAGAAACTCAAACCCGACGAATGATAGAAAAACTGATTGTACTCGAAGACATAGACCCCGTCATCTTCTATGGCGTGAACAATGCCAACATGCAACTTATCAAGGCACTGTACCCCAAACTGCGCATCGTGGCGCGGGGCAACGTCATCAAGGTGCTGGGCGACGAGGAGGAGATGTGCGCCTTCGAGGAGAACATCCTCAAACTGGAGAAGTATTGCGCTGAATACAACCAGCTGAAAGAGGAAACCATCATAGACATCATCAAGGGCAACGCCCCGCAGGCGGAGAAGAGCGGCAACGTCATCGTCTTCAGCGTGACGGGCAAGCCCATCATCCCGCGCAGCGAGAACCAGCAGAAACTGGTGGACGCCTTCCGCGAGCACGACATGGTGTTCGCCATCGGCCCCGCCGGCTCGGGCAAGACCTACACCGCCATCGCCCTGGCCGTGCGTGCCCTGAAGAACAAGGAGATAAAGAAAATCATCCTCTCGCGCCCCGCCGTGGAGGCAGGCGAGAAGCTGGGTTTCCTGCCGGGCGACATGAAGGAGAAGATAGATCCCTACCTGCAACCCCTCTACGATGCCTTGCAGGACATGATTCCCGCCGCCAAGCTACAGGAATACATGGACCTGAACATCATCCAGATAGCCCCCTTGGCCTTCATGCGCGGACGGACGCTGAACGACGCCGTGGTCATCCTGGATGAGGCACAGAACACCACCTCCGCCCAAATCAAGATGTTCCTCACCCGCATGGGCATGAACACCAAGATGATAGTCACCGGAGACATGACGCAGATTGACCTGCCTTCGTCCCAAACCTCCGGCTTGGTGCAGGCTCTCCGCATATTAAAAGGAGTAAAGGGGATTTCCTTTATAGAGTTGAATCAGAAGGATATTGTCAGACATAAATTGGTTACCCGCATCGTCGAGGCGTATGACAAGTACGAAGCAGCTACGAGCTACAAGCTACGAGCTACAAGTGCCGAGAGAACAGAAAAAGACAAAGAAGAAAGCAAAGGGCATTGAAAGTGATGGAAGAAATAAGAACACATAAAGATCTGATCGTTTGGCAAAAAAGCATAGACCTCGTTATGCTCATATACGGCTATACCAAGCAATATCCCAAGGAGGAATTATATGCTATGACGAATCAGATCCGTAGATGTGTGACTTCCATCCCTGCAAATATAGCCGAAGGTTCGGGTCGTAGAAACAAAGCTGAATTCATGCAATTCTTGCACATCGCTTTAGGCTCCGCCTGTGAACTTGAGACTTTCTTGATTATATCTCAAAGGCTGCAATACCTGCGAGAAGAAGAATATCAGACAGCCAATGACTTGCTGAACGAAATCATCAAAATGTTAAGCAGTCTGATTAAATCAGTAAAACATTCAACTTAATATTAACCATCTACGTTCTACCAAGCTACTCGTAGCTCGTAGCTTGTAGCTCGTAGCTAAACTACAAAGATATGAAAGCATTAACAGCAACCAACTACAACTTCCCCGGACAACAAGCAGTCTATCACGGGAAAGTACGCGACGTGTACAACATCAACGGCGAAAAGCTCGTCATGGTGGCAACGGACCGCATCTCGGCCTTCGACGTCATCCTGCCCAAAGGCATTCCCTTCAAGGGACAGATATTGAACCAGATTGCCGCGAAGTTCCTCGACGCCACGACGGACATCTGCCCCAACTGGAAGCTGGCCACGCCCGACCCGATGGTGACGGTCGGCGTCTTCTGCGAGGGCTTCCCCCTGGAGATGATTGTGCGCGGCTACCTCTGCGGCTCGGCCTGGCGTGCCTACAAGAGCGGCGTGCGCGAAATCTGCGGCGTCCGCCTGCCGGAGGGCATGAAGGAGAACCAGAAGTTCCCCACCCCCATCATCACCCCCACCACCAAGGCCGAAATCGGCGAGCACGATGCCGACATCTCCAAGGAAGAAATCCTGAAGCGCGGCCTCTGCACGCCCGAGGAATACGCCATCCTGGAGGACTACACCCTGCGCCTCTTTGAGCGCGGCACGCAGATTGCCGCCCAGCGCGGACTCATCCTGGTGGACACGAAGTACGAGTTCGGCAAGCACGACGGCAAGATTTACCTGATGGACGAAATCCACACGCCCGACTCCAGCCGCTACTTCTACAGCGAGGGCTACGAGGAGCGTTTCGCAAAGGGCGAGCCGCAACGCCAGCTCTCCAAGGAGTTCGTGCGCGAATGGCTGATGGACAACGGCTTCCAAGGCAAGGAAGGCCAGCAGGTGCCCGAGATGACGGACGAAATCGTGAAGAGCATCAGCGACCGCTACGTGGAGCTCTTCGAGCACATCACGGGCGAGAAGTTCGTGCCGCAGGACACGGAGGACATCGCCGCCCGCATCGAGCAGAATGTAACGAATTATCTCAACGCCTGATGCGCTGGGCGACCCCACGCGTGGACGGCCAACGTACCCCACGCGTGGGGTAGGGAGATACCCCTCTCGTGGGGTATGAAGGTACCCCACGAGTGACCCCCGACGATACCCCTCTCAGGGGTATCTTACCCCCTCTACAAGGCCTTCTGGCGGGGGGGACGGATTTTCCCCGCCAATGGCCGATGTAGTTTATGTGTAAGAATATATAACCATTATCAATATGGAATACCCGCAAGAGAAAGTCAAGCCCTACGGCAGCGAGGGCAAGAAAGTAGAACAGGTGGAGCGCATGTTCGACCACATCGCCCCCGCCTACGACCGCCTGAACCACCTGATGTCCCTCGGCATCGACCGCCGGTGGCGCAAGAAGGCCATCCGCTGGCTCGCCCAGTACCGCCCGCAGGACGTGATGGACGTGGCCACGGGCACGGGCGACTTTGCCCTGTTGGCCTGCCGGATGCTGCAACCCCGTGCGCTGACGGGCATCGACATCTCGGAGGGTATGATGCAAGTGGCGCGCGACAAGGTGCGCGAGGCGGGATTGGCCGACCGCATCCGCTTCCGGCGCGAGGACTGCGAGGCGCTCTCCTTTCCCGATGCCTCGTTCGATGCCGTCACCGTGGCCTTCGGCGTGCGCAACTTCGAGCACCTGGACCTGGGGCTGCGGGAGATGTGCCGCGTGCTCCGTCCCGGCGGCCACCTCGTCATCCTGGAGCTGTCCACGCCCGACCGCTTCCCCATGAAGCAACTCTACCGCCTTTATTCGCGCTGTTTCATCCCCCTCGTGGGGCGCACCCTCTCGCACGACGACAACGCCTACACCTACCTGCCGGAGAGCATCCGTGCCTTCCCGCAGGGCGAGGTGATGAGCCAGAGCATCCGCCGCGCCGGCTTCTCGGACGTGAGCTTCAAGCGGCTGACGTTCGGGGTGTGCACGCTGTATATGGCGACGAAATGAGACCTTTACTAACCTATTATCATCTTGAAGACATGAAAACAAAGAACTTGCTCTCCCGCTTATGGACTGTCCTCCTCTGCCTGCCATTGCTCTGCGCTTGCGATGACAACAACGAAGGAAGAGGCGGGGACACCCCCATCTGGGACTTCTATCCCATCAACTTCTACATCAGCGTGCAGGATGCCGAGGGCAACGACCTGCTCTCTCCCCAGACCGAGGGCAACATCCTGAACCAGGACATCAAGGCCATCTACTGTGGGAAAGAATACAGGCTGAACGAGCCGGTGGCGGATACCAAGGCTTATCTGGCCCAAATGTATGGGTTACGTACTATGGAAACAGAAGACGGCCGCTACCTGCTGTGTTTCGGCGAACTGCAAGGCGAAAGCACGTATGAAAACGAAACGCTCACCTTGGATTGGGGAGACGGCATCACCGACATCATCACCTTCTCCAGCCGCCTGACGTGGAAGTCGCCGGAAGAGCCAGAGTTCAACCGACATTTCTATCTGAACGGCGTGGAGCAGGACGGCTCCCAATTCTCCCTGGTCAAGGAACGGGGCACCGGCCCGGCATTGAGCCGCAGCACGTGGAGCATCATAGACTCCAACTTTTATATAGAAGCAGAAGACAAGACCAACATACACGCCGACCTGCAAGGTGCCTTCTACCAGATAGGGTGTGGACTCCGCATCGACCTTCCCGCCGTAGCCACCGAAGGCAGCGAAGGCTTGCTAACCTGGATGGATGCTGACAATTGGGCAATCATCGGAGGCAAACTGAGCGTGAAGCGCGCGATCAACTTCTACGACTTCACCCCGGACATCACCGACAAGTACCAGTCCTATCCGCCCGACGACCAAATCTATGCCTACATGGAATGGGAAGCCAATCTGGTCAATGACGAAGTGCGGCATTATGACGTGTTCGTCGTTCGCACTTCCTCGAACGGCCAAGCCTTTTGGATCTACGAAGACCTAACCGAAATGTACCAGACTCAATATCCCGACGTGCAGGTGGATAAAGTCGTACGGACGTTGGTGGGCGAAATGAATCATTTATAAAGAAACTCCTAATCCCCCTCATATCATGGACAAATACGGTTTAATCGGTTACCCTTTGGGACATTCGTTCTCAGTAACCTACTTCAACGAGAAATTCCAGTCGGAGAACATCGACGCAGAGTATGTCAACTTCGAAATCCCCAGCATCGAAGACTTCCCCGAGGTGGTGACGGAGAACGTCAACCTCTGCGGGCTGAACGTCACCATCCCCTACAAGGAGCAGGTCATCCCCTACCTGGACGAGCTGGACCCGGACACGGCCAAGATAGGCGCCGTGAACGTCATCAAAATCATCCGCCAGGGCAAGGCCAAGGTCCGTCTGGTGGGCTACAACTCGGACATCATCGGCTTCACCCAGTCCATCGAGCCGCTGCTGCAACCCCACCACCGGAAGGCCCTGCTGCTGGGCACGGGCGGCGCCTCGAAGGCCGTCTACCACGGCTTGGCAAACCTGGGCATTGAGAGCAAATATGTCTCGCGGAGCAAGCGGGACGGCGAAACATTGACCTACGCCGACCTGACGCCCGAAGTGATGGCAGAACATACCATCATCGTCAACTGCACCCCCGTGGGCATGTATCCCAGGGTGGACTTCTGCCCGGACATCCCCTACGACCTGCTGACACCCCGGCACCTGCTCTACGACCTGCTGTACAACCCCAACGAGACCCTCTTCATGAAGAAAGGCCGCGACCGGGGCGCCACGGTGAAGAACGGGCTGGAGATGCTGCTGCTGCAGGCGTTTGCTGCTTGGGAGATTTGGCACCGCTGACACAGAGACAGGTATGAAGCACAAAAAGCTCTTCATCGGCATCCTCACCGGGGTGCTGATACTCATTGTTGTGCTGTTTGCCGCAGGCTACTTCATGGTTGACTACGCCCTGAAGCCCGGCGAACTGACCACCCGCAGCCGTAACATCAACGGTTCGTGGGAGCAGATGCGTCACGACTATCCCGAACTCGGCCCGTGGCTGGACAGCCTG